>CAIRBY010000479.1 GCA_903876865.1 uncultured Acidobacteriia bacterium | reverse complement strand
GGATGATCGTACTGAAACGCGATTATCGCGCGGGCTCCGACCTGGTGCGCGGCGACGAATCGCAGTTGCAACAGGCGTTCATGAACCTCGTGCTAAACGGAGTCGAGGCGATCGGTAGTAACGGGGAGCTGACCGTGCGCACGGAAACCGCCCCCGGCGGGCCGGGCGGCAACACCCTGAAGATCTATTTCCAGGACACCGGGCCCGGCATCTCGCCGGAACATCTTTCGCGGCTGTTCGAGCCGTTCTTCACCACCAAGCAAAACGGCACGGGCCTCGGGCTGGCCATCAGCCGTCGCGTCGCCGAAGATCATCTGGGAAACATCGAGGTGGTCAGCGAGTTGGGCCGCGGCTCGACCTTCATCATTTCCCTCGCCGCCGAGCGGTAACCCTTTGCCGCCAATTCGGCTTAGCCGGATTGGCCCTTATTCCCCGAGGAGCCGGTAGCGGTTGGCCACGTCCTCGCCCACGCCCAAGCTCGGCGAGGCCTTGAGCGAAAATACCACGGCAACGGTGATATCCACTGCGCTGCCGGTGTTGTTGGCCACGCGGAAGGACAGCGCCGAGGTCCAGCTGCGCAGGTCGCGGTAAAGGGTGAATTGCTGGTCCTGTAATCGTTCCGTCACGATGTTGTAATTTTGCGTTACGCGGCCGCCCCAGTTGTCGCCCACGCGTACAAAGAAACTGCTCGTGATGATGTTGTTCTCCGTCCAGGTGCTGTTGCCCCAGGTGCCTCCGCGCAGATACCAGTAGCCCAGGCCCAGGCTCCAGCGGTCGTTCGGGGCAAAAGTGACCTGCTCAAACGCCAGGTTCAGGTTGCCGTAGTCGAGGTCGTAGCGGGTCTGGGACTCCGCCGTGAGCCAAGTGCGGGGCTTGAAGGCAAACTCAGAGTAAAGGTCGTTCAGGGAGTTCTGGCCGGCCGCGGGATCCAGCCGCCAATCGAGCTGTAAATTCCAGTCCAGCACCTTGTCCAGCACGCCGTCGCGCTTGGTCTGGAGCGTGTTGCGGAGGCCGAAGCGGATGGCGTTCTGCGAACCGATCGAATCAATGTTGTTGTAGTCGGGAAAGGTGAGCGGCAGCTCCAGCAGGCTCGGCTGTTCACCGTCGAACTGCGGCAGCTTCCCGGGTGGCGTGCTGGGGTTCGGCACATAGACATAGTTCGCCGAGGGCACGATGATGTGCCGCAACCCGTTTACCTGCAAAAATCCGTTGGTGGCGTTCGCCCATAATTGCGATGCCTTGAACGAGGTGCCGATGCCCGTGTTGAAGACTTCGCGGGTGACGTCGCCGTTGGGCGCGCCGTTCGTGATATTCTGGCTGCTGTAGTAGGTCACCCGGCCGCCGACCCGCGGCGTGACGTTGAGCCAGTGGAAAAATGTCCACGGCAGCGTGAGTTGATGGTAGGTGTCTGCCCGGGCGGCGGAGTTGGCGTAGAAGCCGTTGGTGCCCGGGTACAGCCCGTTGGTGTAGGTCACGAACTGGCGATACCAGCCGGCCGAACTTTCGCTGTCATAATATACCGGCGTGTCCAGCACCTGCTGCTGGAAGCCGGTGAGCTTCACATCCGGTAGCCGCTCGACCTGGTTGAAAAAGCTGTTG
>CAIRBY010000478.1 GCA_903876865.1 uncultured Acidobacteriia bacterium | reverse complement strand
CCGGCGCGCAGAATCTGCTTGCCATCGTAAAGATACTCGGGGCCGATGAAGCCCACCACCGAATTCACCAGCAGCGGCTGATAGCGGCGCGCCACCGCGTACGCGCGCGCTTCGCAGGTCTGCTGATCCACGCCGTGATGGGCATTGGCGGAGAGCGCGCTTCCCTGCCCCGTTTCGAAATACATCACGTGGGTCATGCCATTGGCCTCGCGCGCGGCCTCGCAGGCCTCGTCCAGCATTGCGAGCGTGATGCCGAACGCTGCATTCGCCGCCTCCGTGCCCGCAATGGATTGGAAGATCAGATCTACCGGCGCCCCCCGCGCCAGCGCCTGCATCTGCGTGGTCACATGCGCCAGCACGCACGTCTGCGTCGGGATGCGGTAGCGCTCGCGGATCGCGTCCAGCAGGCGCAGAATCGCTTCCACCGTGCTCACGCGGTCCGTGGCGGGGTTGACGCCGATCACGGCATCGCCGCTGCCATACGATAGCCCGTCCAGCACGCTCGCCGCGATGCCCTTCAGATCGTCGGTGGGATGATTCGGCTGCAGCCGCGTGGAGAGGCGTCCGGGAAGCCCGATGGTGGAACGGAAGCGCGTCACCACGCGGCACTTCGCGCCTGCCGTCACCAGATCCTGCAACCGCATCAGCTTGCTCACGGCCGCGGCCATCTCCGGCGTGAGGCCGGGCGCGAGCGCCGCCAGCCGTTCCGCCGTGGCCTCGTCGCCCAGCAGCCAATCGCGCAGTTCGCCCACCGTGAGGTGAGAGACGGGCGCGAAGGCGGCAGCATCGTGCCCATCGCAGATGAGGCGAGTGACGGCGTCGGACTCGTAGGGGATCAGCGGCTCGGCCAGAAAGGTCTTGAGCGGCAGGTCGGCCAGCTTCATCTGCGCCCGCACGCGCTCTTCGGCCGTAGCCGCCGCGATCCCGGCAAGCTCGTCCCCCGAGCGCGCCGGCGAAGCCTTCGCAAGCAGATCCTTCAGGCTCACGTCTCGGAGACCTCCGCGCGCAGGGCGAACGCCGCGGCCTCTTCCGGCGCCAGCACCAGCGTGTGGCGCGCATGCACGGCGTAGTAGCCAATCCCCAGCAGGAACCAGACCGCCGCGCCAATCACACCCTTGTTGTAATCGGGATTGCGAAACAGCACCACCAGCGTGGCGCCCGCCACCACCGCCGCCACCACCGCGCCCGGAATGCCCACCGGACTCACGTACGGCCGCACCAGGTTCGGAAAACGAAGCCGCAACAGAATGAAGGACGCCATCTGCAGAATGTACGCCAACACCGCGCCGAAGACCGCCATATTGAGCAGAATCGCGCCCACCGGACTGCCCTGCGGCGCAAGGTGAATCGCCAGAGCCACCGCGAAGCCCAGCGCGGAACCGGCCAGCAGTGCGCGCTGCGGCGTCTCGCGCTTGCCGTGCGTCACCGAAAGAAACGTGGGGAAGTAACCCGCGCGCGACAGCGAATAGATTTGCCGCCCGTACGCGAAGATGATGGTGTGGAAGCTCGCGATCAGTCCCGTGCACGCCAATAGCGCCAGCACGCGCGTCTTCAAGCCCTGCCCGAAGATGGTCTGGAAGCCGAGGAACAGCGGCTCGTTGGATTTCGAAACCTGCGCCACACCGGGCGCGATGCCCGCGCTCAGCACCACCGTCAGGAACGAGACCACAATCAGCGTCATCAGCCCGTAGAGGATCCCGCGCGGCATATCGCGCTTGGGATCGTGACTCTCTTCGGCCGCCAGCGGCAGTTGTTCGATGCCCAGATAGAGCCAGAGCGCGAACGGCAGTTCCAGGAAGGTCGCCGCGGCCGGCTTCACGCCGCGCGGAAAATACGGCGACGCCCAGCGCGCCAGGTCGAAATGCGGCGCCGCGCCCACCCAGAACACCACCAGCACCGCCAGCGCAATCGCCGTGACCACCACCGATACATGAAAGCTCATCTCCACGCCCCACACATTCAGAGCCACGAAGATGCCGTAACAGAGCAGCCACCACGCCGGTTCCCATGCGCTCGACGTGCCGAAGATCGCGCTCAGGTACCCCCCGATGCCGACCACGATCACCGCCGGCGTCAGGATGTACTCCATGTTCTCGGCCAGCCCCGTAATGTAGCCGCCCCACGGCCCCATCGCCGTGCGCGCGAACGAGTACGCGCCGCCCGCGTGCGGCAGCGCCGGAGACATCTCCGCGATCGAGAAGCAGAGACCGATGTACATGAACGTCATCACCACCACGGCCAGCAGCATTCCCCCGAAGCCGCCCGCCGCCATGCCGAAATTCCAGCCGAAGAAATCGCCGGAGATGACCGCGCCCACCCCCATGGCCCACAGTTGCAGTACGCGCGCGTGCCGCCGCAATCGGCGCTGCGAGAGATATTCGGAACCGGCTGGAGTGTAGGTGGTCTTCACGAGGGGGTAGCAACTATCTTACTCAACTTGGGCCGCCAGCCAGCGTTGGGTAGAAATGGACGGGAATAATTACACGCTTGCCCATCCCGCCCGCTCTCGCGGCCGTGCCAAAGCGCGGCAACGCAAGGCATTGAGCAGTTTGGCCCCCCACCTGCCTTGATAGAGCGCAGAGGGCTCCGCATATGCGCACACTCGATGAAGTCACACAGATCGCGTTTCTTCCGTCGCACCAGACGCTGTTCGTGCACTTCACCGGAGATCTCACCCTCGCCCACGCCGCCGGCGCGCGCAACGCGGTGCGGGCGGCATGGCAGGCGAATCCCACCCTCGCGGCGATCCTCGTGGACTTGCAGGAAGTCCGCCATCTGGATAGTTCCGGCGT
>CAIRBY010000477.1 GCA_903876865.1 uncultured Acidobacteriia bacterium | reverse complement strand
TCCCAGGTATCGGTGGGCTTGTGATAATCGGCGTGCAGGCCGGAGAAGAAGAAGAGGGCGGGCACCTGATGGTTGGTGAAAGAAGTGTGATCGCTCGAGCTATCGCTGCCGCCGGCGGAGTAATCGACGGAGAGGTTGCTGGCGGGGATGATCTTCTCGAGCATGGGCTTGAGGGTGGAGCCGCTGGCGGAGCCGCCGAGATAGAGTTTGTTGTCGCGCATGCGCCCGATCATATCGAGATTGACCATGGCGACCGCGTTAGCGAGCGGCAGCAGCGGGTGCTCGGCATAGTAGGCGGAGCCGAGCAGGCCCATCTCTTCGCCGGCGAAATTGAGGAAGAGGATGCCGCGTTTGCCGCGAGGCTGCCGGGCATAGGCGCGGGCGAGTTCGATGACGCCGGCGGTGCCGCTGGCATTGTCATCGGCGCCGGGGTGAATGGTGCCGGTCTGGTTGGGCGCGAGCGAATACTGGCCGCCGAGGCCGAGGTGATCGTAGTGGGCGCCCAGGATCACATACTCGCTGGTCTCGCCGGGAATGTAGGCGGCGAGGTTGTGCACGGTTTTGACGGCGCGTTCCACATCCACGGTGGCATCCACTTTGAGTGTGGCGGGGAAGGCGAAGGATTGCGGCTTGAGGTCCTTATCGATGGCGGCTTCGAGGGCGGGGAGGCTCTTGCCGGCGGCGGTGAACCACTCGGCGACGCGGGCTTCTTTGACCTGCACGAAGGGGATGCCGGCGTTGGAGGGGCCGGAGGTGGTGCCGAATTTTTCCAGGTCGTCGGGATCGGCGGCGTGGGCGGCGCGGTCGTTGACGAGGATCACGCCGGCGGCTCCGTGCAGCTTGGCGTTGGTGGCCTTGGCGGCGAACTGCGAGTGCTGGGTGAGGGCCTTGCCTTCGAAGACGCTCTTGGGGTCTGCCTCCTGCGGTTCGTGCCGGAGCACGAGGACGAGTTTGCCTTTGACATCGAGGCCGGAGTAATCGTCGTACTTGAATTCGGGGGCGGTGATGCCGTAGCCGGCGAAGACCACTTCACCGGAGAGTTTGCCGGCTTCGGTGAAGTTGAGGGGGACAAAATCCTCGGGGCTGCGGAGCGCGGTGGAGTGTCCGCTCAAGCTGAACTGAAAGCGATTGGCCTTGCCCATGGCGGCATCGGTGGTGATCGGGAAGGGCTGCAGGTAGCCGGCGCCCGCGGGCTTGATGCCGAATTCGCGGTAATGGGCTTCGATGAAGGCGGCGGCCTTTTCCAACTCCTGGCTACCGCTGGCGCGGCCGCGCAGATCTTTGGAGGCCAGAAACTTGATGGCTTCGAGGTAGAGATTGGCATCTACCGCGATACCGGCGGCGAGCGCGACGGCGGAGAGGAAGAGGGCTGCGAGCAGCCCCCGCAGGCGAATTTTCATAGGTGGCTACTTTGTGTGAGCTACTTCTTCTTTACGGGCGTGGAGCCGGGCGCAGGGGTTGCGGGGAAGCCCGGGATATCGAGTTTGACCTCGCAGCCGCAATCATCGCCGGCATTCTTGGCGGTCTTCTGATATTCGATTTCGGTATCGATGATGGACTTGAGGCTGGGCCACTCGATGGTCTGGGGGATGCGGCGCCCGTTGATGAACATGGTGGGCGTGCCGGCGATATCGAGGGCGCGGCCTTCCTCCTGTTCCTTTTCGACTTCGGCGGCGGTGGACTTGCTATCGATGCAGGCGGCGAGCTTGAGCGAATCGATGCCCTTGGTGTCCTTAGCCCAGCCGAGCACCTGATCCTTCAGGTTCTGCGGCGTGATGGCCTCCTGGTGGCCGAAGACCCAATCGTGATAGGGCCAGAAGCCATCGGGGTTCTGCTGGAAGACGCAGCGGCCGGCCATGGCGGCGGCCTTGGCCCACGGGTGGAGGCTTTCGAGCGGGAAATCCTTGAAGTAGAGGCGCACCTGGGTGGGATAGGCGGCGACCAGCTCCTTGCGCAGCATCTCGGCTTCCCCCTTGCAGTGGGGGCACTGCATATCGCTGAAGACCACGATGGCGACGGGCGCACCGGCGGTTCCGAGGGCGGGCTGGAACTGGGTGTGGAGCTTATCGATCTCGGCCTTGAACGGGTTGGTGGTGATGTCGTAGAAGGCGCCCTGGACGATCTTCTTACCGTCCGCGGAGACGTAGAGGGGGACCTCCTGCGATTGCACGCCTTGGGAGATGCGGACGCGGACTTCCTTGAAGCCGGGCAACTGGCTCGGCTTGGGGTCGCCCACGGTGATGGTGAGCTGCGGCTGCAGCAGGTAGAGGTGGCGGACGTAAGCCTCCAGCGTGGGCTTATCGAAAGCGGTCTTGGGGGCATCGGCCGCGGAGAGCAGGAGAGCGCCCAGTAAGCAGAGAAGGGTAGAGCGGAACATTCTGGTTCTATTGTAAAGGATTCGTCAAACGGGTCAGACGGGGGAGTTTGCGCGGGGCGAGAGCGGGGGGGGTGGCGTCGGCGGAATTGGGGGAGAAGCACGTCGAGACGAATCTCGACGCGGCAGGCAGGAATGCCTGCGCCACAGGGGTGAGAGCGGGAGGGGCAGGGGCGGAAACCGTAAGGATGCTTACGGTCGATTTGTTGAAGGCATTGGAGTTACGAGTGCAAACCGTAAGGATACTTACGGAAATGAGGCGTGGGGCGAAGCAGCGCGGGACATCACTCGATTTGATGATGGCACACGCGCGGTCGAGGGACTGCGGCGACACGGGCGAAGTGGTTGACGGGGGGGAGAAAAGAAAAGTGAAGTGCGCGTGAACGGTACGGTGGCGGGAAAGAAAAAGCACCGCAAGGACCGGGCGAGGCCTGCCCGATCCCTGCGGTGCGAGTCCGCGTGTTTACTGTAGGCGACTACTTGCTGAAGTTCGCCTGCGCGGAAAGGTTGCCGTTGACGGTCAGGGTGCAGACGTTCGACGTACCGGAGCAGGCGTTGCTCCAGTTGACGAAGGTCTTTCCGGCCGGGGGGGTTGCGGTGAGCGTCACGACGGCGCCGGCATTGTACTTCGCCGAGCAGGTGCTGCCGCAGTTGATGCCGGCCACGTCGCTGGTCACGGTGCCGGAGTTGGCGCGGCCCACCGAGACGGTGAACTGAGTGGCGCCGCCGCCTCCGGTCGCGCCGCCACCGCCGCCACCACCGGTTGCACCACCGGTTGCACCGCCGCCACCACCGCCGCCACCCGTCGCCACAGCGGCATTGAAGAGCGCATTCACCGTGGTCGCGTTGGCGATGGTCACGGCGCAGGTGAGGGAGGCGCCGGCGCAAGCGCCGGTCCAGCCGCCGAAGGTCGAGTTGCTGGCGGGCTTGGCGGTGAGAGTGACCACCGTGCCGGCGAGGTAGTTGGAGCTGCACTTGGTACCGCAGCTGATCACCTTGTCGGAAGAGGAAACCGTGCCACTGCCGGTGAGGGCAACCGTGAGGGAGGGAACATTGACGTTGGCTGCGACCATTTGAGCGGCCAGCATGTCGCCGAGTTCGCCGGGCTGCGGGATGGTGCAAGTAGCATCGCCGCCGCAGGTGGCTTCATGGGTGAGGGCATCGTAGGCGCCGGTGTAGGCGTAGGTTTCGTAGCGGCGCAGCACGGAGCGGGTGCCGGCGTTGACGCCGCCGGCGTTGACCTGGCGGTTGCGGCGGCGGCGGTTGTCGCCCGGGGCGGGCGGCGGCGCGGGCTGCAGCAGAACCCAGTCGGTTTCGACCTGGGCCAGGGTCTGGGGCACGATGGGGTTGGTGGCGACGAGTTCGATGAGAGCGACATCACGAGTCATATCGGTCTTGTAGACCTTCATCCAGGTGGCGTTGCCGAACTGGGGCGGCAGAGCGGGCGGCGGCGGAGGAGCGTCCGGCACCTGAATTTCCACCTGCAATACCGGAGGAGCGGTGGGGAGCGCGGGCGCCACCCAGGTATAGACCGGGGTGGGAACGAAGAGGTTGTTGGTGGAGGCGATCAACTGGCCGGGATTGTTGGGGTCTTCGTACATCCAGCGATAGGAGGTGGCGGTGGCGTTGGCTGTGTAATTGAGGTGCACACCGAAGTGGTCGCAGCCGGCCTGGCCATAGGCAGCGTAGACCATGTAGCAGGTTCCGGCAAAGGGCGTATTGGCCGGGTGGGGCACGGTGGTGGCGAGGAACACCTTGTTGGCGGCATCGTAGGAGCTGACGTAGCGCACGTAGACGCCGGTAGCGTAAGCGGTGACGACGGGGCAGTTGTACTTGTTGCCGCACCAGGAAGGAGACAGGTCGCTGGGTTGAATGCCCTCGAGCTGAATCTCGAATCCGTGGACGTCTTTGCCTTCAAAATTGGCGGCGTCAAAATTGCCCAGGTAGCCGGAGATGGCGGACTGGGCGGATGCCAGGGAGGGGGCCAACAGCGCGCCGGCGATCATCAAGGCGGCGCCGAAAGTCCTCCGCGTCCGGCGTCTTTCCAGCTTGTCAGGTGAGTTCATCGTCTTATTCCTCTTATGGTTGTTTCGAGCTTGCAGTGTTCGAGTCGGCAGCTCGTGATAAGTAGGACAGGCGGAACGGGACGGCGGAACAGGAATGTAGAAGCGGGGCGGGAGTGTTTACAGGTGCGAACAGAGGAACACGAATTCGGGGAACGGCAACACGAATTCGGGGACAGACAGCGTGTTTCCGCGAACTGCGCGGAAACGCGAAGTCTGTCCCCAGATTAGTGATGGGCGGCGGCGAGCCAGGATTCGTAGGTGTACTTGGCTGCGTCGCGGCGCCAGACTTCTTCGGGGAGGGCGTTGAGGCGAGCGTGGGGGACGGCGGGGACGGTGGTTCCGAGAGCCCGGGTGCCGCCTTCGCGGAGTTCGGTGGCGTACTGCTTATCGATGAAGACGCCGCCTGTTTCGGCCCATTCCAGGATGTGGGTTTCGGGCATGCGGGCAATGGATTCGGCGGTCCAATTGGGGAAGCGCAGGCGCGGCTGGAGCCAGAGGGCGACGGGGCGGGTGACGAAATAGGGGCGATGGCCGGCGCCTTGGGTGAAGCCGAATGCGAAGGGGTGGGCGGCGACGCTCTGTTGCAGTTTCTGGAAGAACTCCGCGCCGATTTTGGGGATGGAGACCACGTCATCGGCAGTGCCGTTCCAGACCAGGGTGGCGGGGTGGAGCAGGTAGAGTTCCTTGCCGCGGTCGCCGAGGAATTTCATGGCCTGGTAGGGGATGGCCTGGCACATTTTCTTGCTGCTGGAATCCCAATAGCCGCCTTCGCCATCGAGGTTGCCGCCGCCCACGAGCACGCAACTGTTGAGGCGGGTTTCGGCGGCGCAGGCGAGGCCGAGGACGAAGGAGCCCATGGAGTAGCCGGCGGCGGCGAGGCGGGCGGGATCGACATCGGGGCGCTGGGCGAGATAGCTGACGGCTTGCAGCACGTCCGTCATCATGAGCCCGCCCATGCGCTTTCCCATCTCTTCGGGCTCGACGAGGCGATCGTGCTGGCGGGTACCGTTTTTGCGCTGCGCGTTGCGCTCGCCTTCGCCGATGGGATCGTAGGTCAGCACGACGGCGCCGGCTTGCGCATAGAGGATGCCGGCGTAAAAGGCGTACCAGCTGTATTTATCGCCGCCGTGGCCATTGACGACGAGCATGGCGGGCAGTTTCGACGCGGACTGTTGCGCGGGGCGGTAGACGATCGCAGGGACGCGAAGGCCGTAGGCGGTGGCATAGCTGACGCGTTCGGCGATGACGCCGGGAGCGATTTCGAATTGGCCGTAGGTTTCGATGGCGAGCGCGGGCAGCGGGTCCGGCACGAAGAGCGCGGCGCGGATCTGCCGGCGTTGGAGATCGGCGGGAGAAGCGGCGGGGAGGAGCGCCGCGAGCGCGAGGAGGAGAACGGGAGAGCCGGTGCG
>CAIRBY010000476.1 GCA_903876865.1 uncultured Acidobacteriia bacterium | reverse complement strand
CTGCCAGGAGTGGCCGTCGTCCACCGTCTTCCAAAGATGTTGCGAAGACGTGTACATGATGGTCGCGTCCAGCGGGTGGAAGACGATGGGGAAGGTCCACTGCCACCGCTCCTTCAAAGAGCCCGCCGATTCGCCGGAGAAGAACATCGGGTAGACCTGAATATCGCGGGTGTAATTCGTGCGCCGGTCGAAACGGGTCAACAGCGCTCCCTGGCTGCCCGCGTAGAAGAGATTCGGATTGGTCGGATGCGGCGCGATGTAGCCGCTTTCTCCGCCACCCACCGCATAGGGCGCCGTGCCGCCGCGTCCCCCGCGTCCACCCGACGCACTCGAAACGCAAATGGTGGAGCTATCCTGCTGCGCGCCGCAAACGTGATAGGGAATGTCGCGCGTGGTGGCCACGTGATAGAGCTGCGCGGTCGCATACTCCTGCCCGGTCCAGCTTTCGCCGCCGTTCATGGAGACGTTCGCGCCGCCATCGTTGCTTTCGATCATGCGCAGCGGATTAGTCGGGTCGATCCACAGATCGTGGTTGTCGCCATGCGGCGTGCGCAGCGTGCGATAGGTTTTGCCGCCATCGGTGGAACGGTAAAAGCCGGTGTTCAACACGTACATCGTGTCCTTCACCTTGGGGTCGGCATAGATGCGCGAATAGTAAAACGCGCGCTGGCGCAGACGGCGGTCTTCGCTGGTCATCTTCCAGGTGGCGCCGCCGTCATCGGAAACGAAGACGCCGCCATTTTCGTTTTCCACAATGGCGTAGACGCGCTTCCCATCCGCGCCCGAGACCGAAACGCCGATCTTGCCGATGATGCCCGCTGGCAATCCCGGATTGCGCGTAATTTCCGTCCAGTTGTCGCCGCCATCGGTGGACTTGAAGAGGCCGCTTGCAGGTCCGCCGCTCGACAGACTCCACGGCGTGCGATACGCATCCCAGATGGCCGCGAAGAGCACGTTCGGGTTGGTCGGATCGAGCGTCAGGTCCACGGCGCCGGAGCGATCGTTGCGGTAGAGAATCCGCTGCCAGGTCTGTCCGCCGTCCTTGCTACGGAAGACGCCGCGTTCCGTGTTGGCCCCATACGGATGGCCGAGCGCGGAGACGTAGACGATATCGGGATTGGTGGGGTGCACGCGAATGCGCGAGATCGCCTGCGTATCGCCCAAGCCGACGTGCTTCCAGGTCTTGCCGGCGTCGGTCGATTTGTACACACCGTCGCCCTGCATCACGTTGCCGCGCAATTCCGTCTCGCCCATCCCGATGTAGAGCACATCCGGATTCGAAGCACTCACCGCCACCGCGCCCACTGACGAGCTTTTCAACTGCCCGTCCGTCACGGGCCGCCACGTCAGGCCGCCATCCGTGGTCTTCCACAAACCTCCGCCCACGGCGCCAAAATAATATTCCAGGGGACGGCTCGGGCTTCCGGCCGAAGTGATGGAGCGTCCGCCGCGCGGAGGACCGATGCTGCGCCACGTGAGCGAACCGAAGATCGCGGGATCGTATGCCGGCGCCGCAATCAGAACTGCCGCCGACAGACCAAACAAAGACACACCAAGCAAAGCAAGACGAAATCTACGCATGCGATAGTATACTCCGGGCGCCGCATGGGGCAAAAGTCCGGCCTATCGCAAGTCGCTGTCCCCGGCCTCGGTGGCCCATCGAAAATACGGGCTGACTAAAGCCCGCCCCACCAATCCGAGGCGCTTATCTCTGCCTACCAGTTCTTTTCCCACACCCGCACGATCGGGTAGCGACCGGTTTCGCTGGCTTCATACTTCGATTGCTGGAACCACCACTGCAGCCGCAACTGCGCATCCGCCGCGAACGCCGCGTCGCTCGCCACCTTGGCCTCGAACTGTTTCCGCAACTCGAGGTTATCCGCCATCATGCGCCGCGCAATCGGCTCGGAGAGGTATTCGTTGACGCCGCCGGCGCGCCCTCCGCGTCCGCCACCGCCGCCGAAGCCACCTTCGAAGACCGAGTTCATCAGGCCCCAATAGGCGAGCGAGTCCGGCGCCTGCGGCTCCAGCATCGCCAGCACCAAACGTGCGCGGCGCTGCTTCAACGGCACCCAATACGATGCCGCCGGAATGAAGAGCTTCTCCTTCACCGGCTTCGCATCGAAATTCACCGCGACATGCCCTTCATTGGAACCCGCCGCGAACTTGATGTTGCTGAAGCGGTACGTCTCGAACTCCTGATCCAGCCCCTTCCCCGTCTTCTCCATCTCCACACCGTGCAG
>CAIRBY010000475.1 GCA_903876865.1 uncultured Acidobacteriia bacterium | reverse complement strand
GCCGACCTTCGCCGCCTGCGGGACGCAACCGCTGCGGGACGCGAGCAGCGCGGCAACGGGTGATGTGTTGAGTGACGGCTCGGCGGATGCGTACAAGTACTGCATCTCGCGCGGCAAGAACGAATGCCGGCAGGGTTCCGTACCGGGCGACATCTGGGTGAACTGCCCGGACGTAACGCAGCCCATTTGCCAATCGACCTCCGAGGGGTACAACGTCATGGGGGGCATCTGCATCGGCACGGCGCACGGTTATCTTTCGAGCATCGGGCAGATCGGGTTTGGCACCAACGATCTGAAGGGCAATCTGGGCCGCAAGCTGACGATGGGCCTGGGCCGCCACCTGCTGTACGACGTCTACTGGAACGCGCGCTCCTTCGCCGACGCTTCCTGGGCGCTGATTCACACGATGTGGCTGGGAGGGCTGCGCACCGAAGCCATGCTGGCGAAGCTGCCGCCTTACCCGCAGCCGGATGGAATCGACCGGACGGATTTCATCCCGCTGCAAGTCAGCGCCTCCACGCGGGGACTGAATGGGATCGACAACGTAGTGCTGCAGTTCGGGTACGCCGAGAACGGAACGCCGGATCAGTTCTTCTGCACTTCGCGGCAGGAAGCCTGCGTGAAGGGCGCGCAGAGCGGCAACAGCTACGGAATGGCGGGAGACGCAATCAAGGGAGTTTCCTGCCAAAACGGCTGCACGCTGAACCTGCCCGGGCTCTCGGGAAGAGTGGCGTACTACCGGATTCTCTACCGGGACCGCTCCAACCGCGTGATCACGACGTCGCAGGTTTCGGCGACTATCGTTCCGTAACGGCGGCGTTGCGAATCGTGCGGGCCACGTATTCGAGTTGGGCGCCGGTCATTTCCGGGTAGATGGGCAGAGCGAGGACTTCCTCGCACGCCTGCTCGGCTACGGGAAAGCCGCCGCGCGAATAGTTCAGGTCCGCGTGGGCAGGTTGCAGGTGTACGGGCAGCGGATAGTGAATGCCCGTCTGGATTTCGGCCCGCTCCAATTCGGCGCGCAGAGCGGCGCGGTTTTTGGTGCGGATGGTGTAGACGTGGAAGACGTGGCGCACGTGCGGCAGCGCCACGGGGAGGGTCACACCCGAATCCGCAAGCAGGCTCTGGTATTGCGCGGCGTGCGCGCGGCGGGCTTCGGTCCAAGCCTCAAGGTGACGCAGTTTTACGCGCAGGACCGCGCCCTGCATCCCCTCCATCCGATAGTTATAGCCTTTTAGCTCGTGGATGTACTTCTTCTCGCAGCCCCAATCGCGCAGGATGCGGATCTTGTGAGCGAGTTCGGGGTTGCTGGTCACCACCGCGCCGCCTTCCCCGCACGCACCCAAGTTCTTCCCCGGATAAAAACTGAAGCAGCCCATGTCGCCGATGCTGCCGGCGCGCCGGCCTTTGTACTCGGCTCCGTGCGATTGGGCGGCGTCTTCAATCACGACGAGGCCATGCTGGCGCGCGATGCGCATGATGGCATCCATCTGCGCGGGTTGACCGAAGAGGTGGACGGGCATGATGGCTTTGGTGCGCGGCGTGATGGCGGCTTCGATCTGCTCCACATTCATGTTGAAGGTGGCGGGCTCGATATCCACGAAGACGGGTGTGGCTCCGGCGTAAACGATCGCCGCCGTGGTGGCGATGAACGTGAACGGGACGGTGATGACCTCATCGCCCGGCCCGATTCCGGCGGCGAGCAGGGCGAGGTGGAGCGCGCTGGTGCCGGAGTTGAGGCCGATGGCTTCGGAGGCGCCGATGTAGGCCGCGAACTCCTTCTCAAACGCCGCCACCTCGGGACCGAGAATGAACTGCGCGTTTTCGAGCACGCGCAGCACCGCCGCGTCCATTTCCTGCTTGATGCTCTGGTATTGGGCCTTCAGGTCTAAGAGTGGAATCATCATGGTCTTGGCATTGGGGAGCATGGCGGACTCGATACCCCAACCTCAATTATGAACCGTGACGGCGGCGCGAGGGAGGCGCCCGGAAGAGTTGCGGACGGACCGCGATCGCGCCTTTGCTATACTGCGATTCATCCTCAGGAGGCTTGCGATGAAGCGGCGACATTTCTTACGAGCGGGTATGGCGGGAGCGATTTCGATGCAGAACTTCCCCTACCACCTCTTCGCGGCGGACAAGGCGAAGAATGCGACGGACCGGGTTCTGCTGGGACCGCGCAAGATCGAGTTGAGCCGCATGGCGATGGGGACGGGGACGAGCGGGAGCAACGGCAGCTCGAACCAGACGCGCAAGTTGGGGTATCACGGGGTCGCCGAGCTGTTCCGCGCGGCGTACGACCAGGGGATCAACTTCTGGGATTCGGCGGATCAGTATGGGAGCCACACTTATATTCGCGAGGCGCTGAAGACGGTGCCGCGCGAGAAGGTGGTGATTCTGACCAAGACCAATTCGACGACGGCGGCGGCGGTGAAGGCCGATATCGACCGGTACCGGCGCGAGTTGGGGGTGGACCAGATCGATATCCTGCTGCTGCACAATCAGCAGGCGGCGGATTGGAACGTGCGCATGAAGCCGTGCATGGACGTGATCAGCGAGGCGCGCGACCGGGGCATCATCCGCACGCACGGGACGAGTTGCCACACGCTGCAGGCGCTGAAGACGGCGGCGGCGGAGCCGTGGGTGGAGGTGGATCTGGCGCGGCTGAATCCGGCGGGGCTGCATATGGATAGCGATCCGCAGACGGTGATCGGGGTGTTGCGGCAGATGAAGGCGGCGGGCAAGGGCGTGGTGGGGATGAAGATTCTGGGGCAGGGCGATCTGCGCAAGAAGACGGACGAGGCGTTCCAGTTTGCGATGGCGCAGGATTGCCTGGACTGCATCACGATCGGGAGCGAGAGCAGGGCGGAGATGGAAGAGAATCTGCGGAAGATCCCGGCGGCGAGTGTGCGAGGGTAGGGGCGGGGCGAAGTGAGTAGGGGTGTGACTGATAGAAGCAAAATCAAATTATGGCCGAGGATGTCACGGAGTTGTTGACGCACGCTTTGAAGCTGTCCCCGGCGGCACGGGCGGCGCTCGCCGGTTCTCTCATCGATAGCCTGGACACGGAAGTGGATGAGGATGCGGAGGCGGCCTGGAGAAGCGAGATTGCGCTGCGGGTTCGCGATCTCGATTCAGGCGCCGTTGAGACACTTGGCTGGGACGAGGTTCGGCTTCAACTCCGTGCGCGATTGAACGGCTGATGCGGCGGGCAGTTCGATTCCACCCCGCGGCGTTGAAGGATGCCAACGAGGCCGCCGCATGGTACGGGGAGCGGAGCGTTCCTGCCGCGGTGCGGTTTCTGGATGAGTTGGATCGGCCGATCGATCTCATCGCCGGCTCACCCGAAAGCTATCCAGTTGTCGATTCCGGGCTTCGGCGGGCGGTTTTCCGCGGATTTCCGTTGTACCTTGTGTTTCGCGCGGACGATGCCAGCGTTGTGGTCTTTGCCGTGGCTCATGGGAAGCGGCGCCCCCGGTTTTGGCAGGGCCGCGTTTGAAAGATGGTGGGCGCAGGTCTGTTGGATGTTGCTCAGATCGAAAGGCCTTTGGCAACTTGCCCGCGAAGCAGGAACGTTTTGGGGTAGGGGCACTGGCCACAGATCTTGAACGAACCGAAATCCTTGTACCAATCACCGTCCGGCACTTCGGGTTTGGACTCGATCCAGAGGCGAAGCTGGTTCAGGTCGGCTGGTTCAGATCGGCTGGTTCAGATCGGCTGGTTCAGATCGGCGATGCCGATCGACCGGTCCCGCATCCGGTCCACCAGATGCTGCCGTACCGCGACGGGCAGATTGTCCCACGTCTCGATCTAGTGGTGTGCGGCCAACAGAATGGTGTCTATTGCAGG
>CAIRBY010000474.1 GCA_903876865.1 uncultured Acidobacteriia bacterium | reverse complement strand
GTGGTGCACAGGATCCTCAGCAATGAAGCGGCGGCGTTGCGACGGCGGGTAGCCAAGGCAATCGCAGATGCGGGCTTCTGATGCCGGCAACTTTCTCCATGCATCAGGTTGGTTCGGAGGCGATGCTGCCGCCGCGCGAGATTACCGTCTCGGAGTGGGCGGACGAAAACGTCGTGCTGTCCGGCGCCGCTGCGGCCGAACGCGGCCAGTGGCATACCCGCCCGTACCAGCGCGAGCCGATGGACGTCCTGAGCCCGTCGCACCCGTGCAAGCAGGTGGTGCTGATGGCCGCGGCGCAGACGCTGAAGACCAGCGTGCTGGTGAACTTCCTGGGGTACATCGCGGACGTCGACCCGGGCCCGGTGCTGGTGGTGGAGCCGCGGTCGGAAGATGCCAAGGCCCTGTCCAAGGATCGTGTGGCGCCGCTCTTCCGCCAGACACCCTGCCTGCGTGGGAAGATCGCAGCCGTCAAGTCGCGGGATTCCAACAACACCGCGATGCACAAGGTGTTCACCAACGGCTCCGGCCACATTACTTTCACAGGCGCTATCTCCCCGTCCGGCCTGGCCATGCGCCCTATCCGGTATCTGCTGCTGGATGAGGTGGACCGCTATCCGGCGAGCGCGGGGTCGGAGGGCGATCCGGTATCGCTGGCCGTTCGGCGTACCGGGGAGTTCGAGCACAACAAGAAGGTCGTCCTGTGTTCGACGCCGACCATCGACGGGGAGAGCCGGATCCAACAGGCGTGGAACGAGAGCGACCAGCGCGAGTACTTCGTCCCGTGCCCGCTGTGCAATCACTACCAAGTGCTCGTGCTGGGGGACGGCTCCGGCGGCGGGTTGGTGTGGCCGGAAGGTGAACCGGAGAAGGCGGCGTACTGCTGTGATAACTGCCGCCAATTGATCCCGCATCACCATAAGGGTGGGATGGTGGAGCGTGGCGAGTACCGCGCGCAGAACCCCCAGTCACAGATTCCGGGCTTCCGCGTGTCGCAGCTGATCTCGCCGAAGCGCGCCTGGGGAACCCTCGCGAGTGAGTTCGTGGCGGCCAAGAAGGCACCCGAGACTCTGAAGGCGTTCATGAACACCGTGCTCGCCGAACTGTGGGCTGAGCGCGGGATGGCGCCGGACTGGGAAAAGATCTACCTGCGGCGCGAGCAGTATGAACTCGGCATCGTTCCGGTGGGCGGCCTGTTCCTGGTGGCGGGCGTTGACGTCCAGGATGACCGCCTCGAGGTGGAAATCAAGGCCTATGGCCGGGGCAAGGAGTCCTGGTCTGTGAATTATTATGTGATCCAACTTCCGGATCACGCGGGCCAGCCGCTGAAAACCTCCAGCCCGGAGGTGTGGCAGGAACTGGAGGCGCTGCTGGCGAAGGACTGGCCGCATGCGGCCGGCGGGACGCTGCCGATCATGGCGATGGCGATCGATACCGGCTTCCGGCCGCAGATGGTTTATGACTTTGCCGCGCGGCACCCGCAACCGGCGCACGGGCCGGCGGGCGACCAGATCGTGGCGGCGCGGACGGTGATCCCGACGAAGGGCACCGATCATGCCTTCAAATTGATTGCGACGGTTTCGGGGACCGACGCGGCGCGCAAGCGCCAGGGCATTCGAATCTGGAGCATTGGGACGCACTGTGCCAAGCAGGAATTCTACGACTGGCTGCGCCTGGAACTACCCACGGATCCCGACGAGGCGTTCCCTGCCGGCTACCAGCACTATGCCTACGGCGATCCGGACTTCTATAAGGGACTGTGTTCCGAAGCGCGGGTGGTCCGTGCGCTGACGGGCAAGGTG
>CAIRBY010000473.1 GCA_903876865.1 uncultured Acidobacteriia bacterium | reverse complement strand
TCGGATAGGCGGCAGTGGTGCGTGTGTGGACGCGCGAGACGCCATTGATGATGCGAGGCGCGTCTTCCAGGCCCGCGAGCAGAGGGTGCGGACCGTTCAGGGTGAGGTACGAGTTCTGCATGCGCGCATCGACCGCGCCATCGTAGGACGCGCCGAAGAGATCGGCGAGGCCGAAGTCTTTGCGCCGGACGCCCCACTCGTCATAAAGCGACGTTTCGTGGGTCGCGACGAGGCTGCCTCCACGCCCAACGAATTCGCGCAATTGGCGGCACTGCGCGTCTGAGAGAGCGGCGATGTTGGGCAGGATGAGGACGCGGAACTGGTCGGTGTGCGCGGCATCGAGCAGTTGATCGTGGACCATCTCAAAGGGAATGCGGGCTTCGATGAGCGCCTGGTAATAACCGAGGGTGTGATCTTCCACCTTCTGGCGGGCGCGCTCGGCGCCATAGAACTGCGCCGTCTGCTGCGAGTAGACCATCGCGACGCGGGCCAGCGGACGCTCATTGCGGAGGTAGCGCTGGTTGCGGAAATGCCAGGTATAGACGTCTTCCACCGGTTGCAGCCAGCGCTTGTCGTGGAGCGCGCCGGAGAACTTGGTGAACCACGGACGGAGTCCGTTAGCGATGCCGTCGAGCGCCCAGAGACGCACTTCGGGTCCGCTCTGCACCGAGTCCTTCCAGCGGTAGGACTCTTCCACGCCGACGCTGAAGATGCCGCCGATGGGTTTAGCGCCCATGGTGGAGCGGTACTCTTTGCCGTTCTTGCCGTTGGCCCACGGGGCGGCGAGTCCGCTGCGCGCCTGGCGGTCGGCAAAGAGGATGGGCGCGGTTTCGCCGATGGTCTTCATGTTGAGATCGGCGAGCGCGCCACCACCTGAATTAGGGATGTAGCAGGCGTCGGGATTGATCTTACGGATCTCGGCATCCCAGAGGTGCCAGAGGTCGAAAAGGCGCTGCTGGTGCCATGCCATATACGCGCGGCGGGCGGGGTCCTGCGGATTGGTGGTGCGGGGCAGGTCCATACTGGTGGACTGATGAAAGTTCTGCTTGCAGTGCTCGCAGTAGCACATGCCGGAGCCGGACCAGCGATTGGAGAAGATGCCATCCACCTTGTAGAGGGCGACAATCTCGCGCGTGACCTGCGTCATGAAATCGAAGTTGTAGGGGCCGAGGGCACAGGTGACCCAGAGATCGGGCGAGGCCCAGTGACGGCGCGGCTTGCCATCGGCTTCGACGGCGATCCAATCGGGGTGAGCGTCGTAAACGTCCTGATGGACGGCGTGGGGATCGGTGCGCGCGACTACGGCCATGTTGAGTTTGCGGCATCCGGCGACGAGATCGCCGAAGGGGTCGGTATCTTTCATCCATGGGGTTTTGTAGTGAAGCGGAATCTTGGTGGGATAGAAGGCGACGCAGCCTCCGGCGCTGAGACAGGCGGCATCGGAGTGGGTGCGCCGGAAGTAGTCGAGCCAGAAGTTGAGGTCGTACTTGCCGGGGTCGTCTTCGACAAGCGTGAGTTGGGCCCACCGCAGCGGCTTATCGACCCATGAAGAAGCGGGAGCGGCAGGAGCGGCGGAAGCGCGGGAGGAGAGCGCGGTCGCAGCGGCAGCGGCTGCGAGGAACTCACGGCGGGTGGAGGGCATGGCACGACTAGAGTAGCGCCGTTCGGATGGAGCGGGGAACGGCGCAATGGGCCGGGATACCACCAGAAGCGACGGCCCGTCCCGCCGGCCTTAGCGCGCGAACGGTGATGCCATGGGCATCGCCGAGTAGTACGTCATCATCCGGAAATCAGTGGTGATGATGTGGGTGACGCCGGTGGCATCGTCGGAGATCTCAAGCGAAGCCATCAGATTACAGCCTAGTAAGCTCGGCATCACGGCGATCGCGTTCGTGTTGGAAAGCGGATTGAGGATATTGAGCGGGGCCGTCGCCACGACGGCGCGAAGCTGAAAGCGGTTGACGGGCGAGGCCGAGGTCGTCATGACCGGCTTGAACGCGAAGGTGGCGCCGGTGGACGGCGAGATGTTGGCGACGGCAAACTGCTTGAGCTGGTTGCCGGCCTCATCGTAGAATTCCAATGTTGCGGGACAAGCGACGGCGGCTATGCCCGGGATCACCTGCTGCAGGTTCACCACATTCAGGCGCGCGGTCTGGGTGCTGGTGATTCCGACGATGCCGCTGGTCATCGTAGTGCCGGGGTTGACGACGCTGACAGTCTGGGCGTACGCAATCGCGGGGCAGCCCAACAATAGCAGCGCGAGGAAAACGCTACGGGAAATTGCAGGACGGGACATAAACTGGCTCCTGCCCAAGCTTACCTCCGACTGCACAAAAAAGCACCGGGTGCGCGGCCGGCGCGGTGCTGGAGCGCACTCTCGCGAGCAGCGCGGGAATCAGCGATTGACGATCTCAAACGGCACGGCAGGCAGCGAACCGAGCGGGATGCGCTGGCGGTTAGCCTGAGGACGTCCCGCGGCATTGCCCTGGCGCTCGGCGGAGATGGTGATGATCAGATTCCCCTTGTCCCCAACCTTGGCCTTCGCAGGGTCGCAGACGAGCGTCAGTTCATTGGGATTAGACGCGGACTCGCGCAGTTCGACGCCCGGGGGCGGGTCGCTGAGTTCGTAGAGCACCTTGTCGGCCTGATTGGCGGCGGCCACGGGCACCTGCACGGGAAAGTGGACCGTGCCGCCGGCGGGTATCTTCAGCGGCGATTCGGCGCCGACGTGGATCGGACCGCGGAAGGCGTTGCCGCGGCGGATGGCGACCTGCAATTCCTGCGATGGGACAAGGTGCCGGTAGAAGAAGGCCTGCATCATATCTTCGGCGGGCACGGCGAGATGCGCCATTTCGGCGCCGCGGATGGCGGCCCGGCCCTCCACCTGCAAATTGAGCGGCGCGGGTTGCGCGCGCTGCTGGGCGGGTACGGAGAGGGTGAGGCGAACCTGGTCTTTACCCGCGGGCACGGTGGCGCCGGTGAGCTTCATGCCTAGGGGAGCGCCTTTGAGGGAGAGGTGGATTTCGCCGGTGAAGCCATCCTTGCGAATGGCATGGACGGTGACGGGCACTGTGACGCCGCCGGCGGTATTGATGGCGGAGGGCGTAACGCGCAGTTCGAAATCCGGCCGTGGTGCGCTGATGCGGAGGCGGTAAGCGTACTCGGGACCGCCATGATGCTGGGCATCGGCGAGATAAAGATAGTACGCGCCGTTGGCGGGAAGCGTAAAGAGGATAAGCGAATCGGCGTGATGGGTCTCGAGACCTGCGCCGGAGTCCTCGGCATCATCGTTTATGGCAAGCTGTTTGCCTAAGGCATCGGTAAGCCTAAGGACGCTATCGAGCGGGGAATCGAGACGACGGGCGTAGACTTCGGCGGCGATGCTCTCGCCGGCGCGACCCTCGAAGCGGAAAACGTCCTGGTCATCGGGGCGATCGATGCGGCCGTTCACGATGATGGGCAACTTAACGCGTTGGGCGCGGGCCGCGTTGTCGTTCGGCTCTTTTTCCAAGGCCTCGGGCAGCGAATCGGCCTGGAATGGCAGGCCGTGTTCGGCGATGTAGAGACCGGGGCCCTTGCCCTTCAGGTCGATGGCGATGCGATTGGAGGGGAGATTCCAGCCGGCGAGTTCGATCGCGGTCTTTGCGCCGGCGCGGCCGCCGAGCGGGAAGGCACTGGTGACGAAGGGCAGTTCACCGAGGGAGAGACGGTAGACGAAATCCTCGCGCCCGCGGAAGAGGGCGTCTTTGATCTCGATGGTGTACTCGCCATCCTGGGGCACCGCGTATTGAATCACGGGGTCGGGATGGAAGCGGTAATCGTCGTTGTAAGCGACCTCTTTGCCGGTGGAATCGTAGAGCGTGAGCGCGGCTTGGAACCAGCCGGGCACGGCGTCGGCGAGGTAGGGCATGAGTTCGCGGGCGCTGGCGGCGATGACGAGGTGCTGCCCGGCGTGCGCCTGGAAGCGGTAGCGATCGGTTTCGCCGGGAGTGAAGGGCTGTCCCTGGCGTCCCTGCTGCTGGAGCGTACCGATGCGAGGCTTGATTCGTCCGTTCACCACCACTGGGAGCGTGACTGCCATCTCCGTGGGCGGCTGAGTGATGCGGAGTTGGTTGATCGGCTGATTGGCGGAGGGTCGCGCGATATCGAGCGACTCCTTCTCCTGGATCTCAGGCAGTGTGCCCACGCAGAAGACGATGGGATTGGAGAGGCCCTGCGGCGAAGCCACGCGAAGTTCGTGGCGGCCGGGCGTGGCGTTAGCGCCGATGTTGATGGTCAGCGTGAGCGTCTCGGCCAGCACGGGGCTGATCGTGCGGTTGTGGCTGAAGAGCAGGAGTTTGGTGCGGATATCGACCATCTCATCCTGTACTTTGGGATCGGCGCGCTGCTTCTGCAACTCCTGCATGCGCTCGCGCAGGACACTGGCCTGCATCGCGTTGATGGGCCGCGTGTGCTCACCGATGCTCACAGCGATGTTGGAGCCGGAGAGGTGCACGGCGGAGACCGCGGGAAGATACTGGCCGCCGAGTTGCACCTGGATCGTGGCGCCCTGCTGGCCTCCGGCAGGCAGCACATAGGCGATGTGCGGGATGTTCTGCGCGAAGGCGGCAAACGCGATGAGGAAGAGTGCGGCGGTGCGCATCACAGCAGTTCCTTGAGGCGCCCGGCGCCACCGGTGGTGACGTTCACATCGAGACCGAGATTGTTGGGGATCTTGCCATCGGGATCGATGCCGAGTTGCGCGTAAACGCTACCGAGCAGATCGACGGGATAGACGGGGCGGTCGCGAACCTGTTCACCGCGCGCATCGGAGGAGCCGACGAAGCGCCCGCCTTTGAAGCCACCGCCCGCGAGCATGGCGCAGAAACAATCGCCCCAGTGATTGCGCCCGCCATTCCACGGAGCTTCCCAAAGGACTTTGGGCGTGCGCCCGAATTCCCCGCCCCACCAGACGATGGTGGAATCAAGCAGGCCTCGGTCGGAGAGATCCTGCAACAGCGTGGCGAGGCCCTTATCCATCTGCGGCAGTTTCTGGCGCATCACCTGGAAGTTCTGGCGGTGCGTGTCCCAGCCCTGGTAGTTGATGGTGACGTAGGGCACGCCGCGCTCCACCAGGCGGCGGGCGGCGAGGCAGGATTGACCGAAGGTGTTGCGGCCGTAGCTGTCGCGGACGGCGTCGGTCTCCTGCGCGAGATCGAAGACTTTGCCGGCGTCGCCGAGGATCAGTTCGTAGGCGCGCTGCTCGGCGTGATCGAGCGTCTTGACCAAGCTGTCGTCCTGCATGGCGTGGTCGAGCGTGTTGAGCTTGTGAAGCAGGTCGCGGCGGTCTAACTGGCGCTGATCGCTGACGCCGGGGGCGACCACGCCTTCCACGGCAAAACGGGGCTGTGCGGGATCGCCGCCGGTGGCGAAGGGACGGTAGCGTTCGCCGAGGAAACCGTTTTCACTGAAGCGTCCCTGTGGCTGGGTCAACACGATGTAGGGCGGGATCAGGCTGCCGGCTGTGGCCTCGCCCTTGAAGAGCGAGACAACAGCGCCCGCACACGGATAGACGAGACGCTCGCCGGGTTTGCGCCCGGTCTGCACGGCGTACGAGGCCGTCTCATGGGCGAAGATGCCGTGGGTCATGCTGCGGATGACGGAGTATTTGTCGGACTGTTGCGCCATCAGCGGCAGCAGTTCGTTCAGTCGCAGACCATCAGTCTTGGTAGCGATGGGCTTGTTGAACGGACCGCAATAATCGTATCCGGCCTCGGGCTTGGGGTCGAGAGTATCGGTATGCGACGGGCCGCCCCACATCCAGATCTGGATCACGGATTTGGCCTTACCCACAAGCGGCGGCGCGGGTGTGGCGCCACGCAACGGGAAAGCGGCGGCCGCGCCAGCGCCGAGCAGGCCGCGCAGAGCGTCGCGCCGGGAGAACTGCAGAGAGGGAATGCGGCTTAATGTCGGCATAGGAACTCCGCGCTATTGATCAGTGCCCAGGAAAGATCGACTGCGGCGGGCCATTTGTTGCCCTGCACGCCCTGGAAATAGGCTGCGACGGTTTTGAGCTCGTCGTCAGTGGGATACCGGGAGAGGATGGCGAGGTAGATGCGGTCGATGGGGTCCCGGGGCTTGCCGCCGGGTTGCACGAGGGCACGCAGGGCGGCGCTGTTCTGGATCTTGTTCTGGATGTGGCTTGAGTTGAGCAGGTGCAGGCGCTGATCTGCCGTGGGTACATTGTTGCGCTCGGCTTCGAAGCCGGTATCGCGCGGCGGCCGCCCGTAGAGTTCGAGGAAGGCGCTGCCAATGCTGCCATCGGGAAGGGCGATGGAGCGCTGATGATCAGGAAGGAAGGTGAAGGGCTCGGGGATCAGACTGGAGTAATCCTCGGTGGTGCCGGTGATCTGGCAGATGGCATCGATCAACACTTCGGCATCGAGTTGGCGCAGCGGATAGGAGGCGAAATGGGCCGCTGCGGCGGGTCCCGGAGTGCGCGGAATGGAGGAGAGCTGATAGACCTGCGAGTTGAGGACGAGGCGGAAGATCTGTTTCAGATCGTAGTGCGAGGCGACGAGTTCGCGCTCGAGATAAGCGAGCAACTCGGGATTGGCGGGCGGGTTATCCGGGCGGATATCGTCGGGTTCCTGAATGATGCCGCGGCCAAGCAGCCAACTCCACACACGGTTCACAATGTTGCGCGCAAACCAGGGGTTCTCCGGCGCTACCAGCCAATCGGCGAAAACCGCGCGCGGGTCTTGGCCGGGGGCGATGCGGGCGGGCTTGCCATCGGGGAAGACGGCGGCAGGGCGGGGCTTGTTGGGGTCGAAGAAGACGATCTCTTCCTTCCATTCGGCGGTGGGCTTGTAGGCGACCTGGGAGAAGAACGCGGCCATGCCATCCTGGCGGACTTTGGGCCAGCGGGCGGCGCGTGTGCCCATGAAGGTGAGTGCGACAGCCTGCGCCAGCGTCTGCGCATCGCGGCTCTGCAGTGCGCGCGCGAAATTGACTTCGGGGACGCGGAAGTTACTGCCATTGGCGACCAGAAGACGGCGCACAAACTGGTCGTAGGGCACGTTGTCGCGGACGGCAGCGCGAATCCAGCGGGAGTAAGCCTGCACCGCATTGGGCCAGAGATCGATGGGAAACTCCGATTTGACGCGCAGCAGGTCGCACCACTTCATGGCCCAGTAATCGGCAAACTCGGGACGCTCCAGCAGGCGGTCGATGAGCGCGGCGCGCTTGTTCGGTTCCGTGTCGGCGAGGAAGGCGGCGGCTTCAGAAGCGGTGGGGAGGGTGCCGATGGCATCGAGGAAGGCGCGGCGAAGGAAGACCGCGTCCGAGGCGGGATTGGCGGGTTGGATGCCCCCACGCTGCCAGTCGGCGAAGACCAGTTGATCGAGCGGACCGCGGGCGCCAGGCGCGCTCGAAGTCTCAAACGGCCCCACGGACGGGCGATCCGCGCCCATTGCGGAGGCGGCGGCCAGCAGGAGAATCGACGATAGCTTCATGGCTTGAACACAGGCACTCTTGATAATCGAACCCTATTATCTGTTGAAAGTTGCGCCAGCGGCCACAATCCGCCCGACCGTCTGAGATAGAATCTCTGGATGCGTATCCTGTTCGCTTTCTTACTACTGGCACCGCTGGCGGCGGCCCAGGGAAGGGGCGCGGCCGCCGCGGCCACGCCGGGAGACCGGGCCGCGTTCATCCGCGAGAACTACCCGAAGTTCGAATACCGCATCGCGATGCGGGACGGGGCGAAGCTGTTCACCTCCGTCTACATTCCGAAGGACGTGTTCACGGAGGGGCGCACGTACCCGATGATGATGCAGCGCACGGGCTATAACGTAGCGCCCTACGGAGCGGACCTATACCGCGCCAGCCTGGGTCCATCGGAGTTGTTCGAGCGGGAGAAGTTCATCTTCGTCTATCAGGACGTGCGCGGCCGTTTCATGAGCGAGGGCGACTTCATCACCATCCGCCCGCACAAGCCCGTGAAGAGCGGGCCTAAGGATACGGACGAGAGCACGGACACGTATGACACGGTCGCATGGCTGGTGAAGAACGTTCCCGGCAACAGCGGCAAGGTGGGGATGTACGGCGTCTCGCAGCCTGGCTTCTACGCGACGGCGGGGATGATCGACGCGCATCCGGCGCTGGTGGCGGTGGCCCCGCAGGCTCCGGTGACCGATTACTACATGGGCGACGATGTGTACCACAACGGCGCGTTCATGCTGGCGCACCGCTTCAGTTTCTACCAGGGCTTCCGCAACCGGGTTGGCGACCCCGCGCCACCCACGCCAACGCAGCGCTTCGATTTCGGCACGCCGGACGGGTACGACTTTTACTTGAGCCTGGGATCGCTGGCCAACGTGGACGAGAAGTACTTCAAGCATCAGCAGCCAATGTGGAACATGAATATCGATCACACTTCGTATGACGAAGAGTGGCAGTCGCGGGCAATCTGGAAGCACCTGAAATCGATCAAACCGGCCGTGATGCTGGTGGGCGGATGGTACGATACCGAGGATCCACAGGGCCTGCTGCGGCAGTTCGATTTCATGGAGAAGAACAATCCGCCCGCCGATACCCTAGTGATGGGGCCGTGGAATCACGGAGGCTTCGCGCGCGGCGACGGGGAGCGCTTGGGGAATATCGAGTTTGGCTCGAAGACGGGCGTCTATTACCGCGAGAAGATCGAGTTTCCGTTCTTCCTGTATCACCTGAAAGGGCGCGGCGACGGGAAGTTCCCCAAGGCGTGGGTATTTCAGACCGGACTGAACCAGTGGCGGAAATTCGACGCGTGGCCACCACCCGCGGCGAAGCCGACCGACCTGTTCCTGGATGCAAGCGGCAAACTGGGGTGGAGCCGTTCGGCGGAATCCGGCTTCGCCGAGTACCTTTCCGACCCGGCAAAACCGGTGCCCTACGTCGGGAAGATCGTCCAGGGAATTCTGAACACCTACATGACGGAAGATCAGCGCTTCGCCGCGATGCGACCGGACGTACTCGTCTTTAAGAGCGAACCGCTGGATCACGACGTCACGGTGATGGGGCCGATCCAAGTGGACCTGAAGGTCTCGACCACGGGCACGGATTCGGATTTCGACGTGAAGGTGATCGACGTGTTCCCGAACGACTACCCGGATTACGCGAATCCGGCGCCGGTGTTGCCGGGGGCACCTCCCGCCCTCTCGCCGATGGGTGGGTATCAGGAGTTGATTCGCGGCGAACCGTTCCGCGGGAAGTTCCGCAAGAGCTTCGAAAAGCCGGTGCCGTTTGTGCCGAATCAGCCCGACCGGATCACGTTCTACATGCCCGATATCGCGCATACGTGGCGTGCGGGGCACCGGATCATGGTGCAGGTGCAGAGTTCGTGGTTCCCTCTGACGGACCGCAATCCGCAACAGTTTCTGGAGATCCCCAAGGCGGCATCGACCGATTTCAAAAAGGCGACACAGCGCGTCTTCGTGGGCGGCGCGGACGGGTCCCGGATTCAGTTGCGGGTGATGGAATAGGAGCGCTGCAGCAGGGGCTGGCAATCTTTGCCAAGACTGATATACTCGAGAGCGAAGGAATCACCATGCCCACTCGGAATGTAAATCTGACCGATGAACTGGACAGCTATATTCTGGCAAAAGTCGAAAGCGGCCGATTCGAGAATGCCAGTGAGGTTGTGCGGGCGGCGCTCAGGACACTGGAGCGCGAGGACCAGCACCACGAAGCCAAACTCGCGGTGCTGCGGAGTGCGATCGACGCTGGAGATGCCAGCGGGGTGGCGAAGGGCAACTCATTCGAGCATGTCCGGAAGCGCCTGAACCTCCCGCGGAAGAAGCGTTAGACCGTGGCCGCGCTTCGTTTCTCCCGTCTGGCGGATTCCGACCTGATGGAGATTGGCGCCTACACGCTGCGCATATGGGGTCAGGAGCAGGCGATTCGCTATCTGGACGATCTGGAAGCCTGTTGCCAGAGGCTGGCGGCCCATCCGGAGAGTGGCCGACCCTGCGAGGCGGTGCGCCCTGACCTACGCCGAATGGAGCACGGCAAACACGTGGTATTCTTCCGGCGCGAGCCGAACGGCATTCTCATCTCGCGCATCCTGCATCAGCGCATGCTGCCAGAGACTCACGTGCCCGATGACGACGAGACCTGAACTTGCCGGGCGCCAGCCAGTCGGCTTCGGCGAATCTGAGCATCGCAGTGCCAGGTTGTAGAATCAGAGCGAATGCTCCACGCACATACACGACGCCGGTTCTTGGCAAGCCTGCCTGCCATGGCGGCACTGGCACAGACCAAAGCGCAGCCGATTGCGGCGGTCGAAATCTGGGAGTACCGCGGCCACCGCGAGGCGGTGCGCGGGATCGATCAGCAGTACCAGGCAAATCCACTGTTCATCTATGAAGAGTTGAGACCGAAGCCGTATACCGATGCGGCATCGCCAACGTTAGCGAGGGTCGCGGCAACCGCGCTCTACCTGAAGATCAAAACGAGCGACGGCTTGGAAGGCTTCTACGGACCAATCGATAAAGAAGCCGCAATCGTGGTGGATGAACAGCTAAAGAGCTTCCTGTTGGGCAAGGACGCTCTGGCGCAAGAGAAGATCTGGGATCAGCTCTACCGCTCTAATAGGCACGCACGGCGCGGCGCCTTTCTGATGGCGATCAGCGCGGTGGATAACGCGCTCTGGGACCTGCGCGGACGCTACTTCAAAACACCGGTCTACCGCCTGCTTGGCGGCCCCACACGCAATTCGATCGAGGCGTATGCGAGTTGCCTCGGCTACTCGCTGGAGCCGGCGAAGGTACGGACGCGGGCGGCGCTGCTGCAAAAAGAAGGCTATCGGTATCAGAAGTGGTTCCTGGCCTACGGCCCGGGCGATGGACCGGAGGGAATGAAGAAAAACGTCGATCTGGTACGCATCCTGCGCGAGACGGTGGGCGAGGAGACGGAACTCATGTTCGACGTGTATAGCGGCTGGGACCTGAGCTACACGCTGGCGTGGGCGAAACAGGTGGAGAAGTACCGGCCGCGGTGGATCGAGGAGGCGACGCAGGCGGAGAAGATCGGCAGCTTCGCCCAGATGCAAAAGGGCACGTCCATTCCCATCGCGTCGGGGGAGCACATTCAGGGCCGCTGGGAAGTCTACGACTACCTGAAGGAGGGCGCGCTGAACGTGGTGCAGTGCGACCCGGAGTGGTGCGGCGGCACCAGCGAACTGGTGAAGATCTGCACCATGGCCTCGATCTTCGACGTGCCGGTGATTCCGCACGGGCACAGCCTGCACGCGGCGCTGCACGTGATCGCGAGCCAATCGCCGGCCGTCTGCCCGCTGGCGGAGTACCTGATTTTGAAGATGCAGTCGTATTACCACTTCGAGAAAGAACCGCTTGCCCCCAAAGCCGCGCACTTCGCGCTGCCGCAGGGACCGGGATACGGCATCGAACTGGATGAAGCGAAGATCGAATCACGGGAGCAATTGAAGTGGGCATGACACGAGTCACAAGGCTGACGATTGCGCTCGCGCTGGGCGCCGCTTCGGCGATGGATGCAGCGCCGATCGCAGCGACCTCCGGCCTGATGCCGCTGCCGGTCACGGTGCGGGCCACGCAGGGCCGCTTCGCGGTCAACGCAAATTTCGTGGTGGAGACCACGGGCGGCGCGAACACGCGCCTCGCACCCGCGGTACGGGCATTTCTGGAGCGCATGTCACGGCAAACGGGAGTGGTGTATGCGTCCACGATTCCCGCACCCGCCGACGCGCGGCGCCTCACGATCGAGTGCGGCGGCGGACCCGAGTATCCGACGCTGGGCGAGGACGAATCGTACACGCTCGACGTCTCCGATGTCGATGCGCGCATCCACGCGGCAACGGCGGAGGGCGCGATTCACGGCATGGCGACCTTCGCGCAGTTGATTCAACCGGGCGCGGAGGGCTTCGAAGTCGCGGGCATCCACATTGAAGACAGGCCGCGCTATCCTTGGCGCGGGCTGATGCTGGACGTGTGCCGCCATTGGATGCCGGTGGAGGTGATCAAACGCAATCTGGAGGCGATGGCGGCGGTGAAGCTCAACGTGCTGCACTGGCACCTCTCGGAAGATCAAGGCTTCCGCGTGGAAAGCAAGCGCTACCCGCGATTGCACCAACTGGGATCGGACGGCAACTACTACACGCAGGAGCAGATCCGCGAAATCGTGCAATTCGCGCGCGACCGGGGCATCCGCGTGATGCCCGAGTTCGACGTGCCGGGACACAGCATGTCGTGGTTCATGGGACATCCGGAACTGGCCGCGGCGCCCGGACCGTATTCGCTCACGGGGCGTGGCGGCGGCGTGATGGACCCTTCGAAAGAGAGCACGTACGCATTGCTGGACGGCTTCATCGGAGAGATGACGCAGCTCTTCCCGGACCCTTACTTTCACATCGGCGGGGACGAAGTGGGACCACGGGCGTGGAACCAATCGGAGAGTATCCAGGCATTCGCGAAAGAGCACGGCCTGAAGGACGCGCCCGCAATACAGGTTTACTTCAATCAACGGCTGCTGAAGATCGTACAGAAGTACGGCAAGACGATGGTGGGCTGGGATGAGATTCTGGTGCCCGGATTGCCGGCCGACGCCGTGATCCAATCCTGGCG
>CAIRBY010000472.1 GCA_903876865.1 uncultured Acidobacteriia bacterium | reverse complement strand
TCCGCGTACCCCGCCTTCACAATCACCTCGCGGCACGCATCGTCCACCTGGAAGCCGCGCAGATCCTGCCCCGACGCAATTGCCCTCTGGACCCGCTCGATCGCCGCGTCGCGCGCATCCCGTACCGTGGTGAAGACCTTGTGCATCTCCTCGGTCGGCGAATCGCCGCAGAACGCCGTCCACGTGATGTCGTAGTAGACCGCGCCTGGACGGTCCAGCTTCGCCCACATATCCAGCAGCACCCAATCGCCCGATTGGATCGGCGAAGTCACCGTCGCGCTCGGCTCGTAGTGCGGATTGCTCGCATTCGCATTGCAGCCCACAATCGGGCCGCTATCCGTTAACAGGCCATTGTCGGTAAAGCTCTTGCGCACGAAGTCCATCACTTCGACTTCCTGCAGCGCTGCGCCGTTGCGCGTGCGCTCCCGGATCAGTTCGAATGCCGCCGCCCGCACCTTGTCCACGCGGCGTCCCGCTTCCATGTGCGTCTCCAGTTGCACCGGAGTCCACACCGCTTCGAAGATCTGGATGAGTTCCGCGGACGTCACCACTTCCACGCCCGTGCTCTTCACCAGTTCCACCGTGCCCGCGTCCACAATCGCCACGTAGGGCACCGCGCACATCGGCGAATACTGCATCGCCACGCGCTTCATCCCCTTCGTCAACTGCGCCAGCGCCGCCAGTTGTTCCGTCCAGCTCGAATACGCGATCTTCTCTCCCGGCAGCCCCGCCAGTTGATCGCGCTCGATGCGGTGCACCATCCCCACCGGCTCGCCCTCTGCCGGAATCATGTAATACCAGCGCCGAGAAGGTCCTTTCCCGGCCGTCAGCCCCAGCACCCGGTAGCTCAGCGGGTCGCGCAGGTGATGGTCGAAGAACAACCAGCCGTCCAGTTTCTGTTTGCGGATCTCTTCTTGAATTTTCGCGAGGTTCATGGGTTTACGCTCAAACGCCTTTCCAGTTCATCTTGTGGGACTCCCTCAATCTCAACGACCTTGCTGCGGCTTGTCAAGCCCATTACAATCCGCACCCGCGCCTTCGGCACCTTCATCAGCTCCGCGAAGAAGCGGATGCACTCGTCGTTTGCCTTCCCATCTACCGGCGGCGCCGCCAGCGAAAGCTTCCACGCCTCGCCCAACCGCCCCCCGATTGCCGACCGCTTCGCCCGCGGATGTACCTTTATCGTGATGCGCGCCATCATCGCGCACACTCCACAATGATGCGCGCCATCATCGCGCACACTCCACAATGATGCGCGCCATCAGCGCGCACACTCCATTAACGGGATACGCGCCATGAGATTTGTGCCCGCAGATTCGCCACGCCCGCCGCCGCCCGCGGATCGATTACCTCAAACGCAATCGCATCGTCCAGCCAGTCCTGGCTCGATCCGTCCGCGTCCTGTGTCGCCACTGTCAACGTGTACTGCTGCGGCGTCAGCCAGCAATCCACCTTGAAATCGATCTCCAGTTCGTCCCCCGCCGCGAACTCGCCCAACTCCATCTGCTCGATCCGCGTATTCGTCCCGTACACATCGATCCCGATCCGCGTCCGCAGCAGAATCCCCACCATCGGGTCGCGCTTCGCCGCGTGGAACTTCGACCGCACCCGGATCGTCACCGCCTCCCCGCTGCGCACCGCACGCACCGCTTCGCCCGCCGCGTTCAGCATCTCCACGCTCACAATCTCGCTCGACCCGTCCCCGTGTCGGAAGCTCCCCTGCACGCTGTCTTCTTTCTTGTTCCGCGCCTGCTGCCGCTCCAGCACCAGCCCGATATAGCGGTTGATTACATCACTCGGCTTTCCCTGCGCCTCGATTCGTCCGTTCAGGAGCAGTATCGCCCGATCGCTCAGCGCCTTCACCAGTCCCAGATCGTGGGAAACGAACAGCACCGTAATCTTGCGTGCCCGCAACTCCTCGAATTTGCGCACGCACCGGTTGGCGAAGACCGCGTCGCCCACCGCCAGCGCCTCGTCCACAATCAGAATCTCCGGGTCCACATGAATCGCCGTGGAGAACGCCAGCCGCACATACATGCCGCTCGAATACTCCTTCACCGGACGCTCCATGAACTCGCCGATCTCCGCGAAGCTCTCGATCGATGGCATTGCCCGGTCGATCTCGCCCCGGCTCAGCCCCATGATCTCGCCGTTCAGGTACACGTTCTCCCGCCCCGAGAACTCCGGATTGAATCCCGCACCTAACTCCAGTAGCGCCGCAATCCGCCCCCGTGTCACCACCCGCCCAGTGGTCGGCTGCAGAATCCCCGCCACGATCTGCAGCAACGTGCTCTTGCCGCACCCGTTCGGCCCCACCAGCGAGAGCGTCTCGCCCTTCTCCACCTCGAAGCCAATATCTTTCAGCGCCCAGAAATCCGTATGATGCGCGTGGCTCCCCGGCAGCAACTCGCGCAAACGGTCGCTCGGGCGCGGATACAATCGATAGAGTTTGGAAACGTTCTGAACCAGGACCAAGTCCTAGTGTAGGACAGGCCTCCAGGCTACGCTTGTCCAAATTAGGTTTTTGATGAGGGGCGACCTCTCTGATACTGGTTCGTAGCGTTTCCCTGAGAAGCACGCAATGACCCAGTCACAGTTGTCGCCAGGAATCGAGTTTCCAGCGTGTTCAGCCCAGCTCCAGAATTATTCCCTCGGATGGAGTTCGAATGCTTCGTCGCCAGGCACAGGGCCGAACACCACGCTCGCGGATTTACTAGCTGAGCCCCGTTCGTGGCCCTGATGTTCTGCAAACTGGCGCTGGCGCTAATTTGGACGGGTGTGGCCGCGAGGCCTAGCCTATTTAGGGATCTTCGGCGGGTATTTGTCGAAGGACTTGCGCACCATGTCGTCGAGTTTGCCTTCGATCTTGATGGCATCGGCCTTGTCTTCCCGGGCGATGGCGCGCCATACCAGCGATCTGGTTGAAGGATCGTTCAAGTCAATGACGAGCGTGCCTTCGGTGAAGGGGCGGCGCACCACGCGGGTGCCCCAGCCGCGCCAGCCGGCAGGGTAGCGATCTACCTCCGTCTGGCGGACGGATCCGAAGGTGTAACGCACATTCAGATCCGCCGGACCGGATGGGACAAAGGTCAGGCCTTTGGCTTGAAAGTACTTCTGGATGCTGGCTTCGATGCGCTTGCGGACAATATCGTTATTGAGTGAAGGGTTCTTGCTGTTGAGGCGGCCGTCGCGGATGGCGAACGAGTGGAAGCGCGTGAAATCCGCGGTAGTGTCGGCTTCGACATCGATCTTTTGCGCGATGGCGCAGATGCCCAGCAGCAATCCCAGAGCAAGTGTCTTCATATGTCCCCTGGTAATGTAACCCGGGGGCAGCAAAAGAATCTCGCTACTTCTTGCCCTTGATTGCGTCCACGACCCGGTCCGTAACAGCCTGGATCAGGGTCTCCAGGTCGTCGGGAGAACCCGCGAGCGGGTGCGGTGAAATGGCGATGTGGGCAGGGCTATCCATCACGTCGCAGAGTTCGCACTCTTTCAATTCGTGGCGCGCGTCAGGCAGGCCGAGTTTCTTCTTAATGGCTAGCAGGTCAGCGGCTTTGGAACCGGAAATCTGCGTGATGGGCGTGCCGAGTTGGCTGGCGAGCATCAGAGTCCAGCAATAGGTGTCGACCACTTCGACGTACCATTCGGCGTGCGTCACGGTATCCGCCCAGCAGAC
>CAIRBY010000471.1 GCA_903876865.1 uncultured Acidobacteriia bacterium | reverse complement strand
GCCTGAAGTATACGAAGGTGCAGGATATCTACTGGGGCACCAACGATCCGACGACCTCGGCGGACGAGCGTTCGCACAAACAGGCGACGGAGAATACGCAGGCTCGCATCTTCGATATTCCGGTGCTGCTGCACTACGGGAATTTCAAGCCTGAGGGGATTCTCTCCCACTTCTACGTGGCCGCGGGCGGTACGGCGCGAATCGGTTCCACGGTGCGCACCACCAACAACATCACCGAATCGGATTCGACGAAGACCAACAATACGAACCCCACGAAGATGGCGAAATCCACGGTGGTGGGCGCGACGGTGGCGGTGGGCTTCCGCTTCGTCGACGATTTCAACATCAAGGTGACGCCGGAGATCCGCTACACGCACTGGATGGGCATGACGTTCGGACAGGATTCGACGCAGTCCCCGAAGAACCAGCTGGAAATCGGCATCGGTTTCAGCCGGTAGGTTTCTCGCGGGCGGAACAGGCGGCTTCGGCCGCCCGGTTGATCGTCCGCATGGTAGTTGCCCATTCCTCCGGCTGCATGGCGGCGCGCAATCTGGCTTGGGCGCGAGCCCAACCCGGCTTCGTAGCGGCGAGCAGCCTCTTTCCCGTGCGGGTCAGTCGATAGCCGCGCTCGCGTGCGTCGCCGGTCTGTGCGGACGCGAGCCACCCTTTCCGCTCCATCAAACCCAAATTGCGCGAGAGCGTGGTCTTATCCAGGCCGAGGGCGCGGGCGAGCGGCGCCTGTCCACTTCCAGGCAGGCTGCCGATCGCGGAGAGCAGGGCAAACTGCGCCGGTTCGAGTTCCCCCATCTCCTGGCTGTAGAGTTGCGTGACCAATCGCGCGGCGCGGCGCAAGTTGGCGCAGGCGCAGTGCAGATCGGGGAGCAGATCGGGGAGCGCGTCCGCGGCGGGATCCAGTGTTGTCGGCATCGCGCGCCTACTTGGCGGGCTGGGGCAGGAGCACGCGCAGGGGCGAGAGCGGGCCCAGCGTCATGTACTCAAAGGATGCGAAATTCTGTTTGATCAGCGGGAGCGCTTCGAGCGTTGCTCTGGCCTCTTCCACGGTTTTGCAGTCCAGCAGGAAGACCACGCCTTTGCCATCGCCGCGAGCCCACCATTGCTGGATCTTGCCATCGAGGTAGAGTTGCACGGTGTCCCGGACTTCGTTGGGCATGGCTGGCGAAATCTGCTCGCGCGTGATGCCGGGTTTGACGGTGAGGGTGGCCAGCACATGGGTGACTTTGGGTGTGGCGGGAGTCTGGGCGAAGAGCGAAGCGGCGCTTAGTGCCAGGATCAGGAACCGGCGCGAAGAAGGTAGTTGCATATACAACTAAAATAGCGCAGCCGGAGCGCGCGCAGGTTACTTGCCCGCGGCGAGCGGCTTCTTTTCCAGGTAATCCGCCAGTTGCTGGAGAGTATACGCATTGCCTCGGTCAAAGAATTGATAGGCGGCATCCCACTCCGCCCCTTCGCCCCAGCCAACGCCGGTGTAGGTGAGGCGGGTGGAGCCATCCGGCAGCGGTTCCATGCGGGCCACCCACCAGACGGCTTGCGCGGTGCGGGCGGGTCCGGTAGCGCCGGCGGGCGCGGTGAATTGGGTGGAGAGCATCCGTCCGGGTTCGTAGCTGAGGATGTGGTGGACGATTGTGCCGGGGTCGCCCGGTTTGGCGGTGGGGCTGTAGTTGGTGCGGATGGAGCCTCCGAGGCGGAAATCGACTTCGGCGACGGGAGCCATCCAGTGTCGCGTGCCTTCGCTGGTGGTGAAGGCCTTCCAGACCTCGGCTACTGGGGCGTGGATCACCTTCTCATGGCGCAGCACCCGTTCTTCCGCGGGGGCTGTAGCGTGGGCGAAGCTATGGATCAGGAGCACGGCGAAGAGCAACAGGGCTTGGCTTTTCATGCGGAGTATCCCTCGGGTGATGGGAATTCTAGCACAGGCGGCGGGCGGGAGCGGAGCAGGACGCGGTCGTACGACAATGGGAATATGGCCCCCGTCCAAACCCGTGTACGCATCGACAAATGGCTCTGGGCTGCGCGATTTTTCAAGACACGGTCGCTGGCGGGGAAGGCGTGCGACTTGGGGCGGATTGCGGCCAACGGGCAGACGGTGAAGGCGGCGCGTGAGGTGAAGGTGGGCGACCTGCTGCTGGTCAAGACGGAGGCGGGGGACTTCCAGATCGAAGTGCTGGGGCTGACCGAGATGCGTGGTCCGGCGGCGGTGGCGCAGCAGTTATACGCGGAGACGGAAGCGGGTCGGGAGGCGCGGCTGCGGGCGGCGGCGGAGCGCAAGGCGATGAATCAATTCAAAGGTGGGCGCGAGGGACGGCCTTCGAAGCGGGACCGCCGCAGGATCATTCAATTCCGCACGCGGGAGTGAGGATTTAGGGTCGCTCGTTGGGCTGGCGCTCGCCGCGATTTGGGAGTAGGCTCTGGACTGAGTGGCAGGGAGGCCTGTTTCTCCATGGCGATGCAGCGGCCTTACGCGTGGCTGGCCCGATATTACGATTCGTTCTTCGAGCTGTTCCGGCATCCGATGGATGCCGCCCGGGAACGCATCCTGGGGCGAATTCTGGAGAACCTGGAAGCAGCGCACGGTGCTGCTTGTGACCTCGCTTGCGGCACGGGTACGACGGCGATCGGGCTCGCGCGGCGGGGGCTTCGCATGTTCGCGGTGGACTTGTCGCCCGCGATGTGCCGCTTGGCGCGCGAGAAGGCGAAGAGCGTCCGAGTGGCCTTGCGCGTCGTGCGCGGTGACATGCGCACGTTCCGCCTGCCCGAACCGGTGGACCTGATCACCT
>CAIRBY010000470.1 GCA_903876865.1 uncultured Acidobacteriia bacterium | reverse complement strand
GCTCACGCTGGTGTTGTTCGCCTATGTGATCACGGCGTTTCTGGCGAATCCGGATTGGGCCGCGGTGCTGCGCGCCACCTTCGTGCCGCGGATTCACTGGAGCAGCGAATACCTTTCCGTGCTGGTGGCCATTCTGGGCACGAGCATCTCGCCGTATTTGTTCTTCTGGCAGGCGGCGCAAGAGGTGGAAGAAGAACGCGCCGCCGGCAAGACCACGCTGGCGCAACGGCAGGGCGCGACGGACCCGGAACTGCGCGCGGCGCGTACGGATGTGCTGACGGGGATGTTCTTCTCGAATTTCGTGATGTACTTCATCATACTGACCACGGCGGCGACGCTGCATGCGCACGGGATCACGCACATCACCACGGCGAGCCAGGCGGCGGAGGCCCTGCGCCCGCTGGCGGGCCGCGGCGCGTACTGGCTGTTTACGCTGGGCCTGATTGGGACGGGGATGATCGGCGTGCCGGTGCTGGCCGGTTCGAGCGCGTACACGATTGCCGAGGCGATGAGCTGGGGCGGTTCGCTCGACCGCAAGCCGGCGCTGGCGCCGAAGTTCTACGGCGTGCTGGCGGTGGCCATGCTGCTGGGTGTGGCATTGGATTACGCCGGTCTCAACGCGGTGAAGATGCTGTTCTGGTCGGCGGTGGCGAATGGGGTGCTGGCTCCACCGTTGATCGTGCTGGTGGTGCTGTTGACTTCCGATCGCGAAGTGATGGGGGACCGGGTCAGTCCGCCGTTCCTGAAATGGCTGGGCTGGCTGACGGTGGTGGTGATGAGCGGGGCCGCGATTGCAATGTTCGTGACAGGGTAGAATTGACAAAGTAGTCTCGAAATGTTTTCATGTCACGAACCCACACTCCCCTGACGGACGAATTGGCGGCCTATCTCCGCCACGTCACGCTGCACGAACCCGAAGCGCTGCGCGCGCAACGCGAAGCCAGCGAAGCGCATCCCCGCGCCGGCATGCAGACCTCGCCGGAGCAGGGGCAATTTCTGCATTTGCTGGCGCGCCTGACGGGTGCGAAGAAGGCGCTGGAGGTCGGCGTATTCCTGGGCTACAGTTCCAGTTGGGTGGCGCTGGCACTGCCGCCGGAGGGCCGGATCATCGCCTGCGATGTGAGCGAGGAATTCACGGCGCAGGCGCGGCGCACGTGGCGGGCGGCGGGTGTGGAGGAAAAGATCGAACTGCGCCTGGGGCCGGCGCTGGAGACGCTGGACGGGTTGCTGGCCGAAGGTCATGCGGGCACGTTCGATTTCGCCTTCCTGGATGCCGATAAGGTGAATTACTCCCGCTATTACGAGCGCGCGCTGGCGCTGGTGCGGACGGGCGGATTGATCGTCGCCGACAACGTGTTGTGGGAGGGGCTGGTGGCGGACGCCTCGGCGCGTGACGCAGAGACGGAGGCGATCCGCGCTTTCAATTTGAAACTGCACGCCGATGCGCGGGTGACGATTTCGATCGTGCCCCTGGGCGATGGATTGACGCTGGCGTGCAAGCTCTAACCGCTCCCTCGATCTACCCCTGTTACGCTGCGAGCGACCGCGAACTGGCGGAGCGGCTGTGCGCGCTATTGGAGCGCGGCGCGGACGTGCGCATTTTCCTCGAGGAGGGCCAACTGCAGCCGGGCGAGGACCTGGCGGAGAAGGCGCGCGAGGGGCGCATGGCGGATATCGTGATCGTGCTGTTCTCGCGCGATTCCATGCCCTCGCGCTGGCCGCGGGCGCAGTGGGAAGATGCGCTGGTGAACGAACCGGAGGCGGAGGGCGTGCGGATCGCGTTCGTGAAATGCGACGACTGCATTCCGCCGCGGGTGTTGGAGCCGATGTTCGAAGCCACGCGCCTGCGCGACGTGAAGCGCTGGGTACGCGGCACGGCGACGGCGGAGGTGGTGCAGAGCGAGCACTCGGCCGATCTGGAGGTGCTGGGGATCGCGGTGGCGGACCGTCCGGGCAGGGAGACGGTGGAGAGCTATGGGCTGGCGATGGAGTTCGCGCGCGCGTTCCGGGGCGATTTCGACGCGGTCATTCGGGTGGATTGCGGCACGGGCACGCTGGCGGATATGGCGGGCGAACTGGCGCTGCACCTCGGCCTGAACCTGCAGGGCGAACTGGCGGAGAACCTGGAGCATCTGCGCATCGTCTGCGCGGCGCGCCGGCTGCTGCTGGTGCTGGATGGGGAGCCGCCGGAAGACCTGCTGTTCGAGGGGCGCTGCTCCACGCTGATTGCGCGCGAAGCCGGTCCGCCGAGCACGGATGCGCTGCGCGAGACGGCGCGCGAATTCGACGGGGTCGCAGATTGGGGCGAGGCCTGCAGACTGGCGCGGCAGGCGCGGCGGATCGCGCACGAGCAGTTCCGGCTGGCGGAGTGCTTCGAGATTATGACGCAGTGGCGCGCCATGGCGGCGGAGCGTCACGACCGTCCGGTGGTGGACGAGGCGACGCGCGAACTGGTGTGGATTCTGGAAGGCTGGAATCGAACCGAAGAGGCGCGGCAGTTGGAGCAGGTGCGCGCGCACGAATTCGACGAGCAGCTGCCGCTGTTTTTTTAGGGGCGCGCAAAACTGCAGGTAGGGCAGGCGATTTGCCTGCCAACTCTTGGGGCGTGCCGGATTGGCAGGCGAAGAAGTTGGCAGGCGGAGAAGTTGGCAGGTGAAGAAGTTGGCAGGCGAAGAAGTTGGCAGGCGAAGAAGTTGGCAGGCGAAGAAGTTGGCAGGCGAAGAAGTTGGCAGGCGGAAACGCCTGCCCTACCGGGGGTGTTCAGGCGAATTGTGCGATGGAGGCGTCCTCGCAGTCGCGGCAGTATACTGTTCCGGGAGGGATTGATGGCACTGAGCGAGATCAGGTTCGAGATCACGAAAGTTGGGGAGGAGTTAAAGGGCTCGCTGAGATTGCGGGACGGCAGCGACGCTGCAGCGGTCGTGTTGAAGCATTACGATTACGTGCAGTGGGTCTGCCTGCACGACAGCCAGATTTTCCACGCCAGTATCGGCTTCAAGGGAGCGTGCCCTTTCCTCCGGCAGTCGGACACCTACATTTTGTGGGACGAGATCTCCACCGGCATGCCGGCGCTTGCCGAGTGCGTCGCCAATACGGCGCCGGCGAAGGGGGAGTATCCGTACACGTATTGCCTGACAGTGCTGAAGGGTGGAAACCACCTGACGGACGAGGTGACTGTGGAGGGTGAGGGCGTCCTGAAAATTTCCGCGACGCCGTAGAGGTTCGAGTTCAGGGTGAGGGGCAGGCGGGCGCCTGCCAACTCTTGGGGCTTGCCGGATTGGCAGGCGAAGAAGTTGGCAGGTGAAGAAGTTGGCAGGCGGAAACGCCTGCCCTACTTTCTGGTCAGAGTTTCAGTTCGAAGCCCTTCTTGAATTCGGGTTTGACGAACTTGTTGGCTTCGGGGCTGTTGGTGAAGCGCATGTTCTTCGCGTCCCACTCGAGCTTGCCGGGGACGTGCAGGGCGATGGCGACGAGGGCGAGCCACTCGGCGTAGGGGGCGGAGATGCTGAAATCCGAGCAGCTCGGATCGCCGCCCTTGCAGGCGCGGACCCAATCCAGCATGTGGCCGGGGGAGCGGGTGAGGATCTGCGGCGGGAGCACGTACTCGGCCCAGCGGGCGGCGGGCAGGAGCGCCACGCCTTCGCCGCGCGATGAGGTTGCCATCACGCCCTTGGTGCCGATGAAGACGCTGCCGTTGCCGGTGAGCACGCCGGGTTGGGAGGGGCCGACGGGATCGCCGAAGACCTGCACGCCGGGACCGCCCGCGCCCTGGCGGGGAGCGCCGGCGACGGGACCGCGCCCACCACCACCGGGAGCGCCACCGCGTCCGCCGCCACCTGCGGGACCACCCGCGCCGCGTCCCATGGGACGGCCTTTATCGGAGAGGTTGTTGACGGGCGGGAGGATGGTCTCATTCTCCATGCCGGGGACGTGGTAGAGGTTGGGGTCGCTCGCGTGCGGGCCATCGTGATAATAGACCGAGACGGGCGGCATGCCGCCGCGCGCGGGGAAGTTGATGCGGACGGTGGCGCCGATCGGGTAGGTGATCTTGCTCTCGCCGTTCACATAGATGCGCTCCACGCTGGTGGGCGCGCCGAGTTGCAGGGCGGTGTGCACGGGACCGGCGGTGTGGGTGGCCCAATTGCCGATCTGCCCGGTGCCGAAATCAAGGAAGCCGCGCCAGTTGTAGGGCGTGTAGTAGTTGCTGTAAGGGCGCATGCTGGCGGAGCCGAGCCAGGAGGTCCAATCGAGCGTGTTGGGCACGGAGACTTCGGGCGGCGCCTGCTGCATGCCGGTGGGATGAGTGCCGGGGGTGACGCAGATGTGGGCTTCGGTGACATCGCCGATGCCGCCGCTCCATACGATCTCGGCGGCGACGCGGTTGCACTCGTGAGAGAAGCCCTGATTGCCCATCTGGGTCGCGACCTTGTATTTGGCGGCGGCGTCCATGAGCAGGCGCGCTTCCCACGGCGTGCGCGTGAGCGGCTTTTCGCAGTAGACGTGCTTGCCCGCCTGCATGTAGGCGAGCGAGACGGTGGCGTGCATGAAATCGGGAATGCCGATGGTGACGGCGTCGATATTCTTGCCTTCCTTATCCAACATCACGCGATAGTCTTTGTACTTGGGCTGCTTGGAGAACTTGCTGAAGTTGGCGGCGGCCCGGGCTTCATCCACATCGCAGAGGGCGACGATGTTCTCGGTTTTGGCGGCATCGTTCAGATCTACGCCGCCCTGTCCGCCGCAGCCGATGGCGGCGACGTTGAGCTTATCGTAGAAGGGCTTGTAGCCGAGCGCGCGGAGCGAGGGCACGCTGCCGAAACCGGCGGCGGGCACGGCTCTGGCTAAGAGGCTGCCGAAGAAAAAGAACTGGCGTCTGGAGACACCGTGTTGCGACATGGTATGAATTCCTCCCGGTGGGGACATGCGGCAGAGTGCGCGCGCCGCCCTTCACTTTGTTATCTGGAATTGGCCTGGAAGTCAAGTTTTAGCGGGAACGCCGGGGGTAGGGTAAACTTGGGATTACGTTTCCATGGCGGCGAAAATCGAAGGCATTTTCACACCCACGCTGGTTCCTCTGGATGCGCGTGGAGAGATCAACGAAGGCGAGTTGCGGCGCTTCATCAACTGGCTGATCGAGCGCGGCGTGCACGGGCTTTACCCCAACGGCTCGACCGGCGAATTCGTCCGCTTCAATGAAGCGGAGCGGCGGCGGATTGTGCGCATCACCTGCGACGAAGCGCGCGGGCGGGTGCCGGTGCTGGCGGGCGCGGCCGAAGCCAACGTGAAAGAGACGCTGGCGGCGTGCGATGCCTATGCGGAGATGGGCGCGCGCGCGGTGGCGATTGTCTCGCCGATCTACTACCGGCTCACGCCGGAATCGGTCTACGCCTACTTCGCGGAGATTGCGCGGCACACGCCGATCGACCTGACGCTCTACAACATTCCGATGTTCGCGAGCCCGATCGATGTGGCGACCATCCGGCGGTTGGCGGAGGAGTTTCCGCGCGTGGTGGGCATCAAGGATTCCTCGGGCGACCTGGCGTTCATGATGCGGATGATGGCGGCGGTGAAGCCGGTGCGGCCGGATTTCACGTTCCTGACGGGCTGGGAAGCGGTGCTGGCGCCGATGATCCTGATCGGCTGCGATGGCGGCACCAATGCCACGAGCAATGCGGCGCCGGAAGTGACGCGGCGCATTTTCGAGTTGGCGAAGGCGGGCAAGTACGATGAGGCGATGCAGTGGCAGCGGCGCATCCTGGAACTCTTCGACGCGATGCTCTACCCGTTCGAATTCCCGGATGGGTTCCGCGCCGCGGCGGAATTGCGCGGCTTCGATTTCGGCAAGGGACGGCTGCCGCAGACGGGTTCGCAACTGACGGACCGCGCCGCGCTGGCGCGCGTATTGCACTGCATGCTGGCGGATTTCGAACTGGTGAACGCCCCGGCGGCGGGCTGCGCGCCGCGCACCGCGAATCCGGCGAAAGACCAGGTCTCGCAGGTGGTGGCGGAAGTGCTGCATGAGCTGAAGAAGCGGGGCATTGTCTGACGGACTCGCTGGCGTTCGTGGAGATCGGCGGCTGGTCGCCCGGCATGGTGGTGCTGGATGCGATGGAGAAGGCGGCGGGCGTGCGCATTCTGCAGACCGAACTCAACGATAGCCCGGGCGTGTGTTTGAAGATGGCGGGGTCGCTCGGCAACGTGCAGGCGGCGGCGCGCGCGGCGGAAGCGATGGCGGAACGGATGGGCGTGGCGGTGATCGCGCACGTGATCGCGTCGCCCGACGCCGGGGGGCAGGCGGCATACGAAGCGGCGGTGGATTTCAATCCGCTGATGGAACAATCGACCGTACATTATCCGGTCCTGGAGAAGAGCATGAAAGACAATGGCCAGGCGCCGTTCGCCGTGGGACTGATCGAGACGCAGGGATTCACGGCGGTGTTCGAGGCGATCGATACGGCGTTGAAGACGGCGGCGGTGGAAGTGCTGGCGCGAGAGAAGTTGGGCGGCGGCTACATCACGGTGCTGATCAAGGGAGACGTGGCGGCAGTGACGGCGGCGATTGAGGCGGGGAAGGCGAAGGTGGAAGGCTTGGGCCGGCTGATTGCCGCTCATGTGATTGCCAGCCCAAGCCAGGGCGTACTCTCTTTACTGCCGAAGTGACTACTGCTTGGCGGGCGCTTTGGCCGGCGTTTTGGCCGGAGTGGTGCCGGTGGTGGCGGCCTTCTTCGCGGGCGTGGCGGGGGCGGGCGCAACCGGCGGCGGTCCGTAGCGCTTGATGGTCGCGCTGATGAGCTTCACGGGGGTGCGCGGCTTATCGCTGGCATCCTTGGGGACGCGGGCGATTTTGCCGACCACCTCCTGACCATCCACAACCTGGCCGAAGATGGTGTACTGATTGTTCAGCGAGGGATAGGCTGCATCGGTGATGAAGAACTGGCAGGCGCCGGTGTTGGGGGCGGAGAGGCGCGCAAGGCCGAGCATGCCGGGCTTGTCATACTTCAGGG
>CAIRBY010000469.1 GCA_903876865.1 uncultured Acidobacteriia bacterium | reverse complement strand
GTACGGCCCTTTAGTGCTGTACGGCGCGAAGGGTGCGCCATTCACATCCACGCCTTTGGCCGTTCGATCCAGTATCCGCGAGCGGAAGACCTGTCCGACGTAGAGCAGGTCACCCGACCGTCGGAGTGCTCAATGTCTGCATCTCGTAGCGGATGGTTACACGGGCATCCTGCCCGCCCGGGCCGGTGAATGTGGCATTATCGTCCATGTGAAGGATGAACCTGTACCCCTACCAACTCCCGCGCCGGAACAGCCGGCGGAGACGGTGAGCAGCATGCTGAAAATCAGTTTGGGCGGAAAGCGTTACGGAATTGAGATCGGAGCGAAAGCGTTCGAACTAAGGCCGAAGCCGGCGGATGTGATTGAGATGCCGAAAGCGCAAAGGCTAGGGGACTAAGCGGCCGGCTTCTTCTCGCGGACGGCTTTGGCCGCAGGGATTTCCTTGCCATGCTCATCCACCGCGACGCAGGAACCTGCCGACTCGCCATGTTGGCGAGCGACCATGGCTTCGGCATCCATCCGGCTTCCGCCGAAGATTCCCATCATGGCTTCGATTTCCTGCTCGCGAGTGAGGCTCATTTCTTCCATCCCAATTCGATTATAAGCCTTTTGAGCGCCACGGAAACATTTTCAAAGTCGTCCTCATCCCAGAATTGAGGCACTACGGAACTGGGGTTTTCAGGGTTGCGGAACCCCTGAATCTGGGCGGCAAGCTTTTCGCTTCCCGAGCTCTCGGCAATGAACTGCGCATAGCTCCGAGAGAATAATTCCCATGGATGGAGCAGGTCATTCGCGGCATCCCTGACCCGAGCGGGCCGAACGACTCCATCCGAGAATTTGAACGGGATTGATCCTGCTTCGCGAAGATCCTCGAGCTTCTGGACCGCGCGGGTCGAATTGATGGCTCTTCGCCATCCAGCCATAATCGGGTGAATCTCAGACGCGAATGTTCCTGGTACTCCAATGGCTTGGTGGTCCAATAGGTGGCCTATTTCCAAGACGGTTGAGAGCTCAGCATGGTCACCCCGAGGGTTCAGCCGGATGTCCAGAGGGCATCCGGTCATTGTGTCCCACCGGTATTTTGCTCCCTCTACCATGGCGGCATCGCTCACCACAGGAACGGGGCCCGCCAGTTCGGGAACCTTATGCACGCGGTTGCTGGCTGACACTGCAGAGCGAACCGGACGGGAGATGTCAGCGGCAGGCGTTCCGAGAAGACTTCCCGCGCCGACCAGGTTTTCATTCACAGACCCAATCATCTCATCGACCGCCAGTATCCACTGATGCCGGCAATTCCACCCGCCCCGCGTGATCATCACGTTCGGCAACTGGCCGTTGTCCATCTTGCCGATTTCCTCGCGGGTGTAGGCCTTGCCGAGCTTCAGCAGATGCTCACAGAATGGCCGCGTCAGCTTGTCATCGGGACCCGAGTACTTGTAATGCTGTACCTGCTCCGGCAGGTCCTTCTCGATGATCTGGAAGGCCCGGTCCGTCGCCGTCGCATAGAACGTGCTCATCGACGTATCGGCGATGGTCCGCGCCTTGCCGATGCTGGTCTCGAACTTCTCGGTTAGCATCTCCGCCAGCTCACCGAAGCGGAGCCCGGCCACACTGAACAGGCCGCGCGTCATTGCGGTGCCAGCGACGGACTCGACCGCCGCCTCGATCGACACAGCCGCGTTCGCCTGCGTGGCTGCTAGCAGGTTCAGATCCTTCGCCCCGAACCCGAGGTCAGGCCATTCCTTCTGAACCTGCTCGCCGAGCTGCTGGATGGTCTCCTGCAGGAACGGCAGCGTCCCGCGGAACTCGCCGGCGAACGCCTCCACCAGGCGGTCGTAGCCCTGACGGCGCATCTCATCCATGAACAGCGGACCGGCGTTCCGCATGACACGCATGTTCGCCGGGGTCGCGTCAATCGTGCCGTCGGTGATGGATAGCTTCTGCTGCAGCTGAGCGAGCACCTGCGCCTGAGCGCGCAGAACGATCTCGCGGAGGTGCGTTTCGAACGCCTGCACCATCGCATCCTGATACCGGGAATGGCGAGCGAAGGTAGCCTCACATACAAAGCCATGCCGCCGCCGAGCAGCGCCGCGAGTGCGCAGGCCGCCACGAGCGTTTCCCATGTGACAGTCAATCCCGCTCTCCGTTCCATGCAACGCGACCACCAAAGGGTGAATTCGTACGGAGCGCGCCAGGGCCGCCGGAGGAAACGGCCCGTGGCGCTTGTTCGGCCTCGGTCAGAAGGCGCTGCTCCGACTTGTGCCCGTCCGCGTCCAGGCGGCAAACCGCTACGGGGAAATCCGTGGCCTCAGAGGTCCTGAGCTCGGAACGGGAGATCACTCGTATCGATTTCATGTTTTTGGGAAGGGGGTATCGCTGATGTCCGAGGCGGGGTTTTTCGCGGGAGTCCGGACTCCCGGCGCCCTCGGTTCGGCGCCAATCCGATCCGAATTTACTACGGGGTGGCCTGGAAATGCAAACATTCTAAGCAGAAACTGTTTATGGATCAACGGGATAGGTGGGGCTGCTTTGGGGCTTACGGGTGGTGTTTTGTATAGATTTCACGGTTGCATGAGAGATCAAATAACCAGCGGAATCAACTGAAGGGAACGGGAGAGTAGAAACCTAAATCCAGCGAGTCTGCCAGTTTCGCCACATCCGCACGATCTCATCGAATTATACCGCCCCGCGTCGTATCCGAGTGTGTCTCCTCCCTGACAGCTGATATGGTACGCTGCGGGCGTGAAGCCACTCTTCGCCCTTTTTCTCGCCACCACCGCCATTCTCTGCGCGCAGGAGCGACCGCTAACCGCGCTGCCCTACACTTCCAGCCTCGATCCCGCATTCATCGATCGCGGCGCGGACCCGTGCGTGGATTTCTACCAGTTCTCCTGCGGCAATTGGAACAAGTTGAACCCGATCCCGCCGGATCAGGCGCGCTGGAACGTCTACGCCAAACTCGCGCAAGAGAATCTGCAGTTCCTGTGGGGAGTGCTGGAAGAATCCGCCAAGCCTGGCGCCGTGCGCTCGGCGCCGCAGCAGAAGATCGGGGATTTCTTCTCCGCCTGCATGAACGAACCCGCAGTGGAGAAGGCCGGTGCGCAACCGCTAGCGGCCTCGCTCGCCGCCATTGGCGCGATGGCGACACTGAAAGACCTGCCGGCCGTGCTGGCGCGCATGCATCTGGAAGACGGGCGCAGCAACGCGCTGTTCGGCTTTGGATCTTCGCAGGACTACGCCAATTCCGCGCAGGTCATCGCCTTCGCCTCGGCGGGCGGATTGGGTCTGCCGGATCGCGACTACTACACCAAGACGGACGCGAAATCCGAGGAGACTCGCGCCAAATATGTGGCCCACATCGCGCGCATTTTCGAGCTGCTTGGCGATGCTCCCGCGGCGGCACGGGCCGGCGCCGCCACCGTGATGCAGATCGAAACCGCGCTCGCTACCGCGTCGCTCACACAGGTGGATCTGCGTGACCCCTACAAGCAATTTCACAAAATGCCGGGCGCGAAGTTACAGGCGCTGACGCCCTCCTTCGCCTGGGCCCCGTATTGGAAGGCGCTCGGAGTTTCCGCCAATGGCATTGTCAACGTCACGGAACCGGCCTTCTACACCGAGGTAGAGAAGCAGCTCAAGACCCGCCCTCTCGCAGAGTTGAAGACTTACCTGCGCTGGCACGCGGCTCATAATCGCGCGCCCTATCTCTCTAACGCCTGGATGCAGGAGGATTTCGGTTTCTTCGCGCAGCACCTGCGCGGAGTGAAGGCGATGGCGCCTCGCTGGAAGCGCTGCGTGCGCCTGGTGGATGAAGACCTCGGCGAGGCGCTCGGCCAGGTATTCGTCTCCAAGACCTTCACGCCCGCGGTGAAAGAACAGACCCTGACCATGGTGAAGCAGATCGAGGCGGCGATGGACGCGGATCTGCGCCAGCTTCCGTGGATGAGCGAACCCACGCGGAAGCGCGCCTTCGAAAAGCTCCACGCCATCGTCAACAAAATCGGCTACCCGGACACGTGGCGCGATTACAGCGCCCTGCGGATCGACCCCGCCGATTTCGCAGGCAATATCCAGCGCGCGACGCAGTTCGAATCGGCGCGCCAGTTGGCCAAGATTGGCAAGCCGGTGGACCGCAAAGAGTGGCAGATGACGCCGCCCACCGTCAATGCCTATTACAACGCCCAGACCAACGACGTGAACTTCCCCGCCGGCGTGCTGCAACCGCCGCTCTTCGATTCCAAAATGGACGCCGCTCCCAACTTCGGCAATACCGGCGGCACGATCGGCCACGAACTCACGCACGCCTTCGACGACGAAGGGCGGCAGTTCGATGCCAAGGGCAATCTGAAGGATTGGTGGACCAGGAAAGATGCGGAGGAGTTCGTCAAGCGCGCCGCCTGCATCTCCGACCAGTATTCGCAGTACAGCGTGGTGGATGACATCAAGATCAACGGCAAGCTCACGCTCGGCGAAGACGTGGCGGATCTCGGCGGCATGATCCTGGCCTACGCGGCGTGGCGCAGCGCCACTGCAGCGGAGCACCTGCAATCCGTCGCGGGCTTCACTCCCGAACAGCGTTTCTTCATCGGCTTCGCGCAGTGGGCCTGCGGCGACGAGCGCCCGGAGAGCAAGCGCGCCAACGCCATCACCAATCCGCACTCGCCGGAGGAGTACCGCATCAACGGCGTGGCCAGCAATATGCCGGAGTTCGCCAAGGCGTTCTCCTGCAAGGCGGGCCAGCCCATGGTCCGCGCCAACGCCTGCCGCGTCTGGTAGGCCAGGCCTCGCGGCCTGTCTTTGTTGTAGGCCAGGCCTCGCGGCCTGTCTTTGTTGTAGGCCAGGCCTCGCGGCCTGTCTTTGTTGTAGGCCAGGCCTCGCGGCCTGTCCACGCTACTTCATGGTTACGTTGCCGATGAAGATGGGCGCGTTGTGCGTCTCCAACACGCCCAGCGAAAGCCCTTTCGCACTGAACGGCGTCACCGTCCGCTGCCGGAATTGGACCCCGCCGAAACTCCCCGCCGGCAGGGCCAGCAGCGCCGACGGTGGAATCGTCATGGTGCCCGCCGTGGCGGCAACCTCGCAGGTCACGGTGGCGCCGTTGCTGCCTTTGGTATCGACGGCGCTGGTTACCTGCACCTGGAAGCGTGCATTGGGCGCACCGCCGGTCCATGCAACCGTCAGTCCATTGGCGCGCGTCACGGGCGGGAGCCCGATGGTCGCGGGGTTGGTCAAGGTTGGCGCCGCGTACACCGTTACGGGTGCGTTGATGGCGCCGATGTCCGCGCCACCGCTCCCGGAAACGGTATAGGCGCCCGGCGACAGATAATTCCCCGCTGCGCTCAACGTCGTGGTGGACTGCTGGTTCGCGCCGGAGAGAGCCCTGCTCCCGTTCGGGCCGGTCAACGTAAGGCTGCTTCCCACATCCACGGGCGCCGTACCGATCGGCGGGGTGTTGCCCTGAAGGTCCAACGTGTTGGCCACCG
>CAIRBY010000468.1 GCA_903876865.1 uncultured Acidobacteriia bacterium | reverse complement strand
GTTTGAGGGTGAAGCTGACGTAGGCATCGGCATCGAGCGTGCGGTTGCGCCAGCGCACGACGAAGGTATCGTACTGCCAGTGCTCGAGGTCTCCGGCGAGTTCCTTGGTGTGGGTGAAGTAGAGTTCGAGTTTGCCGTTGTGCTCTTCGATGCGGACATCGCCATACCAGGCGTCGCGGTAGCGTCCGGCGTAGCTGGTGAGCGGTAGGGACGGCTTGGTGTTGGGGTTGCGCTTGGCGGCGGCCTGTTGCACCACGTTGGAGGCGTCGCCTTCGCGGCCTTTGACGCGCTCGGTGTAGGCGCGGACCCAATCCGCGGCGGGCGCGTTGAGATAGTGATCGACGATGGTGTTGGCGATGGCGGTATGGGCGGCGGTGGATTCCTGATTGGTGAGGATGACGATGCCGAGTTTCAGTTCCGGGACGAGCGTGGTGCGCGAGACGTAGCCGGAGAGAGCGCCGTTGTGGCCGACGATGCGCGCGCCGCGGTAATCGCGGATCTCCCAACCGAGTCCGTAGGTGAGGAAGTTGGGCTTGACGGCGGCGAAGACAGCAGGCGTGTCCTTGGGCAGGTCGGCGATGGGGAGGATGGTCTGCGGGGACCACATCTCTTTGGATTGCGCGGCGGAGAAGAGTTTGGTTTTGCCGGCGGTGCCGTTGCCGAGTTGGAGGGTGAGCCACCTGGCGAGATCGGCAACGCAGGTAATGATGGCGCCGGCGGGCGCGCTGGAATCCATGTCTTCCTGGGGCAGGGCTTCGAGTTTGCCGGAGAGTTTGTTGTGCGGCGTGGCCACGTCCTTGCCATTGCGCAGGGCGCTGACGGCGGTGAAGGTGTTGGTCATGCCGAGGGGCGTGAAGATACGGTCGCGCACGAAGTCGTCCCAGGATTTGCCGGTGACGGCGGGGATGAGTTGCCCGGCGACGATGTAGAGCAGGTTGTCGTAGGCGTAGGCGCTGCGAAAGCTGGTGACGGGCTTGATGAAGCGGAGGCGCTGGATGACATCGTCGCGGCCGAGATCGCCGGGCGGGAAGATCATGAGGTCGCCCGCGCCGAGGCCGAGGCCGCTGCGGTGGGTGAGCAGATCGCGGATGGTCATCTCGCGGGTGACGTAGGGATCGTAGAGCTGGAAGGCGGGCATGTGCTGGATGACGGGATCGTCCCAGCGGAGCTTGCGCTCATCGACGAGCATGGCGAGGGCGGCGGTGGTGAAGGCTTTGGTATTGGAGGCGATGCGGAAGAGGGATTGGGCGGTGACGGGTTCGGTGCTGCCGGCTTTGCGCACGCCGTAGCCCTTGGAGAGGACGACGTTGCCATCCTTGACGATGGCGACGGCGATGCCGGGGACGTCGAAGGCCTGGCGGGCGCGTTCGACGACCTGATCGACATAGGCCTGATCGACATTGGCCTGATCGACATTGGCCTGACCGACATTGGCCTGACCGGCGGAGGTCTGGGCGTTGCAGAGGCTAGCGGCGCAGAAGGTGGCGGCGAAGAGGAAGAGGGCGGAGAGGCGCATACGTTATTTTCCGTTGAGCACTTGATCGTAGACGTCGCGTTTGGAGAGGCCGCGGCGGCGGGCCACCATTTTGATGGCGTCCATGCGCGGCATGCCTTCCTGGATGAGCGCGTTGACGGCTTCGGGGATGGGGCGATTGTCGGCGGGCGGTTCGGTGGCTTTGCCAATTAAGAGCGTAATCTCGCCCTTCACGGCATCGCGCGATTCGAGCTCGGCGCGAATTTCGGCGGCGGTGCCGCGGAGGAACTCCTCGTGGATCTTGGTGAGTTCGCGTGCGACCACGACGGGGCGAGGGCCGAGCACGGTCTCTATGGATTCAAGGGCTTCGAGGATGCGGTGAGGCGCCTCGTAGAAGATCAGGGTGGCTTCGGATTCGGCGAGGGTTTCGAGCACCTGTGCGCGCTGGCCGGGCTTGGCGGGGAGGAAGCCGCCGAAATAGAAGGCGTCGGTGGGGAGGCCGGATGCGGCGAGAGCGGTGAGCGTTGCGGAGGCTCCGGGGATGGGCACCACGGGCACGCCGGCTTCGACGGCGGCGCGCACGAGGCGGTAGCCGGGATCGGAGACGAGCGGCATCCCGGCGTCCGACACCAGCGCGATCACGGCGCCGTTGACGAGGCGCGCGGTGAGGTCTTCGGTGCGTTCGGCCTCATTGTGATCGTGGTAGCTGATGGTGGGCTTGTGAATGTCGTAGTGGTCGAGCAGCTTGCGCGACTGCCGGGTGTCTTCGCAGGCGATGAGGTCGGCTTCGGAGAGGATGCGGACGGCGCGATAGGTGATGTCCTCAAGGTTGCCGATGGGCGTGGCCACAAGGTAGAGCAGACCGGGCATAACTAGAGTATAGAGGCGCGGGCGCGTGGGAAAATACGGGAGTGAATCCAAGGTCTGAGGTACAGCCGGAGCTGCACATGCTGCACGCATTCGGGGAAGAGCTGGCGGTGTGGGAGTGGGCGGGGGAGGGTCCGCCGTTCGTGTTCGCGCACGCGACGGGCTTTCACGGGCGGTGTTGGGACTACATTGCGCGGATGTTCCCGGGGCGGCGCTGCCTGGCGGTGGATAAGCGCGGGCACGGGCGCAGCAGCAAGCCGGAGCCTCCGTATCACTGGCGGCTGTTCGGGCGCGACCTGGTGGCGGTAGTGGAGCATTTCGGCGTGCGCGACGCGATTGGGATCGGGCACTCGAGCGGCGGGCATACGACGGTGCAGGCGGCGGCGCTGCGTCCGGAGACGTATCGCGCGCTGCTGTTGGTGGACCCGACGATCTTTCCCGAGGAGTATTACGGGACCACGCCCCCGGACGCGAGCTTCACGCTGCGGCGGCGCAATGTCTGGGCATCGGTGGACGAGATGTACCAGCGGTTCCACGCGCGCGCGCCGTTCGGCGGGTGGAAGCCGGAGATTCTGCGCGACTACTGTGAATACGGCCTGTTGCCGCATGAGGGCGGGTTTGTGCTGGCGTGCCCGCCGAAAGTGGAGGCCTCGATTTACCACAACTCGAAGGAGCCGGCTTCGAACATCTACCAGGAAGTGGCGATGGTGAAGCATCCGGTGGTGGTGATGCGGGCGGAGCGGGAGCGCAAGCCGGGCGTGTTCGATTTGAGCGCGTCGCCGACTGCTCCGGATCTGGCCACGCGCTTTGCGAATGCGCGTGAAGTGGTGATGCAGGACGCGTCGCACTACATCGCGATGGAATCGCCGGAGCGGGTGGCGGAAGAGATTCGCAAGCTGGAAGCGTTGACGGGCGGCGCTTAGAAGCGGCGCGAAATTTCGCCGCGGCGGCTGAAATCTGGCGCGGGCGATTCGGCTGGAGCAGGCGCGGCAGGGCCCTTGCCGAGCGGCAGCGCGCGCGCATCGAAGAATTCACGCAGGCGGCGGGTCTCGCTCTCATCGACGGAGATGTGCTGCTTCTCCGTGGACATGCCGGGGATGAAGATCATGGAGCGTCCGGAATCGAGGAAATCGACGTAGCCGATGGAATCGAGCGCGATGATCTTGTTGTGAATGCGAATGAAGTCTGTGGCCAAGCTGCCCTCCTTGCGTGTTCTTATCTGCCCGTGAGTTCCGTCAGGTAACTGGTCTGGCCCTGCGCCATGTGGATCATTGGGACGATCAGGACTTTGATGGCGAGCCAGGCGGAGGCGGCGCGCACACACATCAGCATGGCGGGGTTTCGCCCGAAGAGCAGCCGCGCAATCATCGAAGCGGCGAGCGGTCCACAGGAAAGCCCGATTGCTTCCCAGGGGAGATGGGCCAACCCTTCGGGTAGCTGGGGGAGATTCGACATAGATCGAATCATGTGGTGAAAAAGCGATCCGGACAAGTTGACCGGAGTTATTACGGTTTTGCTGCGTACTGCCGGTACCAGAGGAGTCAGTCCGGTGGCCTACTTCTGATCGAACAGTGTGGCGCGGCGGACGCGTTCGCCTTTGAAGACGACGAGCGAGATGCGTTCGGTGGCGGCGATTTCCTGCAGGGGGTTGCCATCCACCATGAGCAGATTGGCGTCCAGGCCCTTGCGGATGGAGCCGATGTGTTGTTCGGCGCCGAGCAGTTTGGCGGCGTTCACGGTGGCGGCCTGAAGCGCGACCTGCACCGGGATTCCGGCCTGCACCCAGAGCGCGAGTTCGTGGTGGAGCGAGGGACCGTGGAAGACGAGCGGGTTGCCGGAATCGCTGCCCATCACCAGCGGCACGCCGGCCTTCCAGGCGCGGACCAGATTGGCGCGGGCGGTATCGAGCGCGCGTTGGAAGAGTTCGGCCTTGGCGGCATCGGCTCCCTTGCCGGAAGCGATGAATTCGCGGGTGCCTTTGAGAATGCGCGCGGGCACCACCTGCTGCACCAGGGAATTAGAGAGCGCGTCGCTCTTGCCGCCGAAGTATTGCGCGTAGGCTTCGGCCACGGCGAGAGTGGGATCGAGATAGACGCCTTCGCGCGCCATGCGTTCGAGCAGGCGGTCTGGGATCTCGTCGCGCCAGGAGCCATGCTCCACGCTGGCGCTGCCGATTTCGACGGCATCGGCAACATCGCGGGCATCGCCGGTGTGGGTGGAGAGCGGCAGGTGCTGCGCGTGCGCCTCTTCGGCGACGGCGCGGACAAGGAGCAAGTCGAGGCGATCGTGCAGCATGCCATCGCCCCAACCGGCTTCGAGGATCGCCTTGATGGCGTCGACGCCCGCGGCCTTCAGTTCGCGCACCTGCTTGTGGGCCTCTTCGGGAGTCTTGGGGGTGCGGACGACCTGGGCTTTGACCGTGTCTTTGATGACGGAGGGAAGTTGCTGGAGGAACTCCGTGCCGTGGCCGTTTTCGGCGGTAAACATGGGGCCGCAGATGAAGAGCTGGGAACCGAGTTTGGCGCCGATGGCGATCTCTTTACGGAGTTGGATGGATGCGTCGAGACCATCGCCGACGCTACGGGAGGCGGTGACGCCACTATAGAGGAGGGCCGCGGCATTGTGCGGCATGGTCTTGTTGGCGTCGTAATCGGCGCTATCGGTGGAGATGCCGCCGGCGGCGGCGAGGTGGAGATGGACGTCGATCAGGCCCGGCAGAATGGTCTTGCCGGAGCCCTCGACCGCGTCCACTTTCAGCGTGTCCGGATCCGGCGCGCTGCCTTCGTAGATCTCCGCAATCTTGCCCTCGCGCACCAGCACGGCGCCGCTCTCGAGGACTTTGCCATCGCCCACCACAATGCGCGCGTTGCGGATCAGGAAGGAATCCGTGCGCTGCAGATCGCGGTAGAGCGCGGCGTTGTTGCCGAGGTGCTCCTTGTTGTAGGCGCGCCAGCAGCCCATCACCACGAACGGCGCGAGCACGGCGACGACCCAGAATTTATTGCGCGGCGGAAGCTTCTCTTCCTTCTCCCAGCGGAAGAGTTTGACGGCGAGGAAGGTGCCGACCGCGGCGGAGACGAGCAGAGCGCCCACGGCGGGCGCGTTATCGAGGAGGTTCTGATTGCGAAAGAAAATGCCCTGGAAGCCGGAGACCAGATACGATGCCGGCATGAATTGCGCGATGGTCTGCGCCCAATTGGGCAGCATGGTGGCGGGGACGGTGGCGCCACTGAGGAAAAGCATCGGCATATACACGATCTGAATCGCGATCGTGGTTTCCTGCATGGTATTGGTGACGGCGGCCAGGATCGAGCCGATGGCGCGCATGGAGCAGATGCCGAGCGAGGCCATCACAAACAGGGAGATCCAGTTTTGCGGCAAGGGCATCGCATAAAGGAAGTGGCCCAGGCCCACCAGCAGGATCAGCACCGGAAGAAACAGCAGCCAGCCGCTCACCATGGCGGCGACCAGAATCGGCAGCGGAGAGATGGGCGTGACTTTGAAGCGGCGCAGAATATTGGCGTCGCGCTCCTGCACGCTGCGCATGCCCGCGCCCCACAAGCCGTTGCCGAGGATGCCCATCACCAGCACGGTGCTGACGAAGTAGGCGATGCCGGAGCCGACGCCCGCGTGAAACAACTCCGCGAAGGCGAAGAAAAAGATCAGCGGGAACAGGTAATTGAAAAACAGCACGCCGCGATCGCGCAGCGTGAGCCGCATGTTGCTCTTGAACAGTGCCAGATAAGTCTTCATTCGCGCAGGCTCTTTCCGGTAAGTTCGATGAACGCTTCTTCCAGGGACGGACGTTTGATGCGGATATCGGAGAGTTCGACGCCCTTTTCGTCCAGCCACTTCACCAGGTCCACTACCACGCGCGCGGGGCGGGAGGTGCTAACGGAGAGGCGGGTGCGGCCGGGATCGATGGTGGCATTCCTGGCATCGGGCCAGGCGGGCAGAGTCACATCGCCGAGCGGTTGGGCGGTTTCGATCTCGATGGTGGAGTAGCCCAGCGCCTTATCCTGAATTTCGCGCGGCGTGCCGATGGCGACGATGCGGCCCTCATCCACAATGGCCACACGGTCGCAGAGTTGTTCGGCCTCTTCGATGTAGTGGGTGGTGAGGAGAATGGTGCGCTGTTCGCGGCGCAGGTCGAGCACGAGTTCCTTGATTTCGAGGCGGGCCTGGGGATCGAGTCCGGCGGAGGGCTCATCGAGGAAGAGCACCTGCGGATCATTGAGCAGGGCGAGCGCGAGCGCCAGGCGTTGCTTCTGGCCGCCGGAGAGTTTGGAGTAGTAGGAGTCGCGCTTTTCCCAGAGTTGCAGGCGTTTGAGCAACTGGTCGCCATCCACGGTGCGGGTGTAGAAGGCGGCGAAGAGTTCCATGGCCTCGCAGACTTTGAGTTTCTCCTGCAGGTTGGTGGCTTGCAGACAGACGCCGACGCGGTCTTTGAGTTCGGTGGTCTGGACTTCGGGATCGAAGCCGAGTACGCTGACGCGTCCGCTGGTGCGCGTGCGCAGGCCTTCGAGGATTTCGACGGTGCTGGTTTTGCCCGCGCCATTGGGGCCGAGCAGGCCGAAGACTTCCCCTGCGCGGACTTCAAAATCGATGCCCTTGACGGCGGCGAAAGCGCCGTAGCTCTTGTGCAGGGCCTCTACTTGAATGGGGTTGGGCACGGAGATTTCAGTTTCTCACAAGTGGGGTAGGCAGTTCCGCCCGGCCATTCCTCGGGTGTGGGGTGGCAGGGGTACGCAACTATTTCAGATACGAGGCCACGGGGTTGGTCTTGAGCGAACGCAGTGCCTCGATTACCGTCTCGGCATTGAGTTCGGCTCCGGCGCGGGAGGTGTGGGTGTGCTCGTCACCGAAGAGGGGTTCGACCTTCTCCGCGCCAAGGGCATCGTACCTGGCGGCGATGCGTTCATTCAGGTCCACCACCTCCACGCTTTCCTGCGCGGCCACTTCGGCGGCCCATTTGGCATAGTCGTTGGAGCGGGCGATTTTGCCATCCTTCCAGGTCTTGCGCGGAATCAGGGTACACATGATGGGCGTGGCGCCTTTGGCTTTGGCATCGCGGATGAACTTGCGCAGATACCAGCCATAGGTGTGAACGACCTCGTGCTGTTTGGTGATGGGGTTATCAACCTCGCGGGTCTCTTCGCCGGCGCCTTTGAGGGTGCCGCGAGCGCGGGCGGCGTCATCGAGCGGACCGTTGTCGTTGTGGCCGAACTGCATCAGCACCACGTCGCCCGGTTTCATCATGGCGAGCACCTTGTCCCAATGTCCGCCGGTGAGATAGGTGCGGCTGCTGAGGCCGCCGACGGCGCGGTTGACCACGTTGATCTTCGTGGTATCGAAGTGATCGACGAGCGGTTCGCCCCATCCCCACTGGCCATTGGCGCCATCGCCGCGGCCGTTGCGCACGGTAGAATCGCCGATCAGGAGCAGCGAGGGCAGTTTGGGATCGCGCGGTTCGGGGAGGCGCAAGCCGGTGGTGACGAGGGCGCTGGGATATTTCTCCACGGCGAGGCCTTTTTCGGAGAGGAAGGCGGCGAGCGGGCTGTTGCTGCCCTTGAGTCCGGCGACGACGAGCGAGGCGGTGAACTCGGCGCCTTCGGGGCTGGTATGGGTGTGATCCTCGGGGAACCACGGCTTCACTTTTTCCTCACCGAGTTTGTCGTACTGATCGGCGATGGCGTTGGTGACATCGATGAAAGGCAGTCCGGCGGTTTTGGCGATGGCGGCGGACCACTGGCTGAACTGGCCGTTGGCGCGCTCGACCTTGCCCTCTTTCCAGATGCTGCGGACGGTAAGCCCGAGCACGACCGGTTGCGCCCCCGCGGCTTTGGCTTCGGCGATGATCTGGCGCATATAGTGGCCGAACGTGAAAACGGTCTCCTGCTTGCCGTTGGGGAGGGTGAACTCCTTGGATTCGTCGCCGAGGCCGGGGAGCGATCCGCGGGCGCGGTCTTTATCGGGAGCGCTGCCATCGTTGTGGCCGAACTGAATGAGCACGGTGTCACCGGGCTTCAATTCGGCGCGCACTTTTTCCCAGAGTCCTTCGGTGAGGAAGGTGCGGCTGCTGCGCCCGGCGCGGGCGCGATTGACGGTGCGGACTTTGGCCTGGTCGAAGTAGTTGGCGAAGGGGTCGGCCCAACCGCGGTGATTGACGTTGCTCGCGGTGGAATCGCCCACTACCCAGATGGTGGGCACTTGCGCCAGGGAGGATACACAGAGGAGGGCCATGCAACTCAGAATTTTTGGTAACGCCATTTAGTCTGTATTCTATGCCAACGAGGATTCCATGCCAACGCGAGATGGGCGGTGAGTTACTATGTTATTCGCTCAGACTAGGGGCTGGGCCCACTCATGCCTCATTCCGCCAAGTCCGCACAGCACGCCACGATCGCGTACACTGCGCCGTTCCTCGCTTTTGTGGGGATCATGGCGGTGGAGAAATGGATCCCGCTACCTCCGCAGTGGCTTTACCTGGTGCGATTCTGCGTAGTCGCCGCGGTAATCGGCGCGGTGAGCTGGCGGTATCTGGATTTCCGGCCGAGCGCGCCGCTGCTCAGCATCGGGGTGGGCGC
>CAIRBY010000467.1 GCA_903876865.1 uncultured Acidobacteriia bacterium | reverse complement strand
TGCGAGATGGAGAGCATTCTGCAAATCGCCGCGCGCCATGGCATCCCCGTGGTGGAAGACAACGCCCACGGACTCTTCGCGCGCTACCAGGGACGCTACCTCGGAACCTTCGGCGCTCTGGCTACCCAGAGCTTTCACGAGACCAAGAATGTGATCTGCGGCGAAGGCGGCGCGCTCGTCATTAACGATCCCGCACTGGTGCAGCGGGCCGAAATCCTGCGCGAGAAGGGCACCAACCGCAGCCAGTTCTTCCGCGGCCAGGTGGATAAGTATACCTGGGTCGACTTAGGTTCCAGTTACCTGCTCTCCGATATCCTGGCCGCGTATCTTTACGCGCAACTAGAACAGTACGCGCAGATCGAAGCCACCCGGCGCCGCATCTGGGAGACGTATCAGCGCGAGTTAGCCGGCTGGGCCGAACCGCGCGGCGTGCAGTTGCCCACCGTCCCCGCGCACTGTGAGCAGTCTTTCCATATGTTCTACCTTGTGATGCCCTCGCTGCATGCGCGCCAGGGCCTGATCGAGCACCTCAAAGCGAAGGGGATTCTCAGCGTCTTCCACTACGTGCCCCTCCATCTCTCGCCCGTGGGCGTGAGCTTCGGCGGCTACTCCGGACAGTGCCCCGTCAGCGAACGCATCGGGGATTGCCTCCTGCGGTTGCCGTTCTTCAACGACCTCTCCGAAGCCGAACAGGCCGAAGTCATCGACGCCGTGCGCAGCTATGCCGCCACCATCGCCGCATGACGCGCGAGCCCCTGCAATGAAGCCGCCATCCCGCAAATCCGCACCCGCCCCGCCCCGCCTCTCCGCGCCCCTCTGGCACTACCTGCTGCTCTGCTGCTTCCCCGCGCTGCTGACGCTGATCAATTCCAATTGGGCCTTCCAAAACCTCGGCCACATGGACGCCTGGTATTACTTCGGCGATTTCCGCCACTTCCCCCGCTTCCACCTGCTCGCGCCGGATCACATAGGCAACTACCCGAACGAGCGCATTCCCTGGATCTTCCCCGGCCTCGTCCTGGTCCGCCTCTTCGGCCATGTGAACGGCGTCTTTCTGCTGCACTGTCTCGTCCTGGTCGCCTGCCTCCTGCTGACCCACTACATCCTGCTGCGCACCACCGACTATCGCACCGCACTGGTGGGTACAGTCCTGCTCGGAGCCTACCCCTGCTTCATCGGCGCCACCGGCTGGGACTATGTCGATTCCATGCAGATGCTGCTGCTCGCCGCCAGCATCGCCCTGCTAGTGAAGGCCGCCCGCTCCGGCGCGCACGCAACTCTCTACGTCTTTCTCTCCGGCGCCGCCTGGTCCGGCATTCTCTATCTCTTCCTGCCGTGGGCCGCCTTCACGCCCATCTATTTCTGGCTGGCCGTGAGCCTCACCGCACCCGGCCGCGAGTTTCGCCGCGCGGCTCCGCGCATCGCCGGCATCCTGCTGCTCGCCGGGGCATTCGCCACCGCCGCGCTCTGGGCCATCTATCTCCTGCTCGGCGCGCACGGCTTCTTCTACCGCCTCAACCTGATGATGGCGCTGAGTCTCTCCAACGTCTCCAGCAATCCCTGGATCAGTGCCACCTGGTATCGCGAACCCACCTGGCTGATCGTGCCTG
>CAIRBY010000466.1 GCA_903876865.1 uncultured Acidobacteriia bacterium | reverse complement strand
CCCGTACAAGACACAGACGCGGCCCGGGTACTGGCTGGGGACGAAACAGTAGAGATGCCGATACAGATCGACCGCGACTATACACTCCAGACGCTGGCCAGGCTGGTGCAGATCAATTCGATCAATCCGACCCTGGCGCCGGGCGCGCCGGGGGAGCGCGAGATCGCGGACTTCATCGCCGGTTCGCTGCGCGCGTGCGGGCTAACTGCGGAGGTTCTGGAACCGGAGCCGGGACGCACCAGCGTACTGGGCAAACTGGCCGGCAGCGGCGGCGGGCGCAGCCTGATGCTGAATGCGCATTGCGACACCGTGGACATCCCCGGCATGGCGGAGCCGTTCAGCGGCGCGATCCGCGAGGGCAAGCTCTATGGGCGCGGCGCTTTCGATATGAAGGGCTCGCTCGCAGCGTGCATGGCCGCGGCGAAGGCGCTCAAGGATGCCGGGACGCTGCTGCGCGGCGATGTTCTGGTGGCGGCGGTGGCGGATGAGGAGTACGGCAGCCTCGGTACCAGCGACATGGTCTCGATGATCGTCAGTTCGAAGCTCCGTGTGGATGGAGCCATCGTCACCGAACCCACCGCGCTCGACGTCTGCCTTGCGCACAAAGGGTATCTGTGGATCGAAGTCGAGGTCACGGGCCGCGCGGCGCACGGCAGCAAATTCGAATTCGGAATCGACGCGAACATGAAGATGGGGCTCTTTCTGGCGCGCCTGAACGTGCTGGAGCGCGAGTTGCGCGCGCGCACGCCGCATCCGCTGGTGGGGCCACCCCTCCCTGCACGCGGCCATGATCTCCGGCGGCAGCGGACTCAGCACCTACGCGGCGCGCAGCACCGTGCAGATCGAGCGGCGTACGGTTCCGGGCGAAACGCAGGAGAGCGCCACGGCGGAGATCCAGGCGATTGTGGATGCGCTCGCGGCCGAAGACGCGGATTTCCGCGCGCAGGTGCGCCCCTTCTTTGTGCGCGACCCCTTCGAAGTGGCGCCCTCGACGGACATCGTGAAAGCCGTGGATCGCGCCGCGGCGGCCGTGCGGGGACACGCGGCGGCGCACATCGGAGACACGCCGTGGATGGATTCTGCGCTGCTGCAGGCGGCGGGCGTGGAGACGGTGGTGTGCGGCGCGGGCGGTGCCGGGGCACACGCCGACGTGGAGTGGGTAGACGTGGAAAGCGTGGTGCAACTGGCGGAGATTCTGGCGCTCGCGGCGCTGGATTATTGCGCCTGAACCACCGCAGCGCTATAAGCCGTTGCGGACGTAGAGATGGTAGGCCTCGTTGGAATAGACGGGGTGGAACTCGCGCATCAGATCCTGTATGTAGCGCCAGGTGGCGGGCTCGCGTGTTTCGTATTGGGGGATCCACTCCTCGTACCGGTTCTTATCGGTGACGATGAAGTTGGGGCGCTTGCCGCTGCGGAAGCCGAGGCGCGGATCGTCCACCAGGTTCTCGACGTAGCCCAATTGAAAGGCGAGTTCTGCGCTGCCGATGATCACATCCTGCGGACGCGCGTGGGCTTGCAGGTAGCTCGTCACGGGCAGGTAGGCGGTCTGGTAGGCGCGCTGCGTGAGGCGGCGTCCGGTGGTGGCGAATTGCACCAGCAGGATCGCCGCGACCAGGGCGCACACCGCCCAACGAGCGTGGGGGCCGCGGTCCCAGAGCCAGACCAGCGCGATCGCAGTGAGTGCGATCATCCAGAAAATGAAGTGAATCAGGTAGAAGCTCTGCGCTTCGGAATCGATCGCCATCATGACGAGCAGAGTTGGCGCACCGGTGAGGAGCAGCGTGCGGACGCCGGGACGGTTGCGGAGTTCGGAGACCAGCAGCACCGTCACTACGCCGGCGGCGTACGCAAAGAGGAGCAGCACCTTGATGTGGCTGAGACCGTGTGTATCGGGCGCCATGCCGAACATCCACCAGAAGCGCCGCACGAACTGGCTGTGCAGGAGCGCGAGCGGGTCCGTGAGCGGGATGCCGCGGTCGGCGGCATTGCCGCCAAACTGCAGCAGGAAGTCCCGCGGAGCCTGCAGGATGTAAGCGCCCCACGCAATCGCGCCGAGCACGTAGGGCGTGGCCGCGGCGAGCAGGTGAGCAGGGCGGAGGCGGGCGCGCTCGGTGTAAAGCGTGAGGGCGACGAGTCCGGCGAAGTAGCCGAGCGCCTGGGGATGGCTCATCCCGGCGGCGGCCACGCAGGCGTGGCTGAGGAATACGGCGCGCAGCAGTTGCCGCTCACGGAGCGCGAGAAACAGCGCGATTCCCAGGCTGCCGAGGGCGGCCGCCATCATATCCATGCGGCCCACGGAGGCGCTCCAGAGTACGGTGAAATCCACCGCCATCAGAGCGAGCGAGAGCGTGGCAATGCGGCGGTCGCCGGTGAGCGAGAGCAGAATGCGGTACCAGGCCAGCAACGCGACGAGGCCCCAGGCGATCGAGAGATAACGCAGATGCAGCAGGCTGAATCCGGCCACTTCATAGTAAGCGGCCTGCACCAACGGGTAGAGTGGCGTAATCCAGTAGGTATGGCGGGTGATGCCGGTGAGATTGTTGTGACGGAAACTGGCAGTGGGATCGAGGACGGAGGTGCCGAAGCTACCGTGCGTGATCAGATTGAGAGCGGGACTCGCGAACCAGGCTTCGTCCGACCACGGCAGGTTTACGTGGGCGCTCCAGACGGCCAGAACAATGAAGAGCAGGAGTAGGGGGAGCGTGTGCTTCATCGGTGCGTTATCGGCGGGCGGCCAATCCCGGTTCGATTATAGCAAGGGGTGCGCGGGATACCCTGCCGGCGGAGCGTTGAAGGGCTCGTGCGCCAGGATGCGGTAGCCGTGCTGGTTGTAGACCTCGCGATATTCGGTCTCGATCAGGTGAGTGACGAAAGCCGCGATGAGAGGGCGGTTGAGCGCGAGCATCTGCATGCTGTCTTCCCAGTGCGGGTCGATGACCAGGACCGCGGCGCGGCGGCCGCTGTGATAGCCGAGGCGGACGTCGTCGAGGACGTGCCAGTCGGGACCGAGGCCGAAGAGCAGTCCGGCGCCGCCCATGATGAAGGTATAGGGCTGGTAGTGCGCGCGCAGATACGCGACGGCGGGGTCGTAAGCGGAGTGGCGGCTGTTGCGCAGGTCAGAGATCGGGGTGCGCGCGGCCTGCAGCGCGACGAACGCGAGCAGGATGGCGGCGAGCGGCACGCGCCAGCGGGGCCGCGCGCGCCAGCACCAGGCCGCGGCCACGGCCAGGAGCATGGAGTAGAGCGGCGTCAGGTAGAGCAGATAATAGGCGGTCTTGAGGCCTTCGAACTCGGTGAGGTAGAAGACGGCGATGCCGGTCCACAGGAGGAGGAGCCGGTAGGCCGGATGCTGACGAATCTCGCGCACGAGCAGGCAGAGCGCGGCGCCGGCGAGGAAGAGGAGCAGCGGGATCGCGTTGAGCCGTCCGGAAAGGGACGACCAGGCGGCGAGGCCGTAGGAATCCAGGTAGCGTGCCGTGATTTCCAGTTGGAGTGCGGCGAGCGGGGTGGCGATGGTGGGTCCGCGGCCGGAGAGGTTGCCGAGGAATTGCGCCGCGAAATCGGAGGGGCTCTGCAGAATGTAGAGCGCCCAGCCGGCGGCGAGGGCGAGGTAGGGCGCGGCGGCCAGCGCGAGGGTGGAGAAGCGAATGCGGCGGCGATCGAAGTAGAGCGCGGTGGAGAGCAGGATGCACGCCAGCATGGCTCCGTTGGGATGAGTGAAGAACGAGAGAGCGGTGAGAGAGGCAGCGATACAGGCGGCGAGCGGCAGGCTGTGCTCGCGGAGCAGGAGATAGGCGGCGATGCCGCTCCAGCCGAGCGAGAGCGCCATGGCGTCCATGCGTCCGTCGGAAGCTTGCATGAGGAAGTGGTAATCGATTGCGATGAGGCCGAGGGCGCCGGCGATGAGCGCGTCGCCGACGGCGAGTTTGCGCAGAATCACGCCCCAGGCGGCGAGGGCAAGCAATCCCCAGAACAGCGAGAGCAGGCGCATCCACACGACGCTGAAGCCGGCGACCCGGAAGCCTGCGGCATTGAGCAACAGGTTGAGCGGCATCACCCAGTAGGTGTGGCGGTCGATGCCGGTGAGCCTCACATTCTTCCAGGTACTGCTGGCCGGGTCCAGCACCGTGGTGCCCATGAAACCGTGCTGCGCGAGGTTGTAGGCGGGGCTGCCGAACCACGCCTCATCGCACCAGGGCGCGCGGAGGGTGATGTTGGTGAGTCCCAAACCGAGGTAGGCAAGCGCGATCAGGGCCATTGCGGCGATCAGGCGCGGACTACGCATGCGGGGCTTCGACCATGGCTCCTACTCTATCAGGGCACTCGGAGAGGCGGCAAGAAAACGGACGGCGCAGGCGCATCAAGCATCCATCGCGCTTGCCGATATGGTGGATGTGCAGTTTCGCACTCCATCTGATTTTGCCGGGTGCGCTAGAATTCAAGAACATTGTCTGAGACCAACGCTTCAGTGAGTGAATCCGGAGAATCCAACACGCCGCCGGGCGACGGGAAGCGAGCCAACCGGTTTTTTATCGGGGTCTTGTGGAACTGGATCAGCGTGGCGATCAATCTCGCCATCGGCATCCTGCTAACGCCTTACATCGTACGCAAACTGGGCTCGGAACAGTATGGCATCTGGGCGCTGGTATTCAGCCTTCTGGAGTATCTTTGGTTCTTCGATCTGGGCTTCAATACCGCGGTGACGAAGTTCATGGCGCACTACCGCGCGCTCGATGAACCGGAAGGCGTCAACCGCGTGATCAACACCGGGCTGCTCTATTTCTGCATCGTCTCTTCGCTGTTCGCGGTCGCTACGGTGTTGGTGGCGTGGAAGGGCTACACGCTGTTTCAACTTTCGACGGATGCCAATCGCGCCAATTTCCGCGCACTCGTGTTGATCACGGGCCTGGGCTGGGCGGTGATGTTCCCGCTGCAGTTCTTCATGACCTGCCTGGACGCTTACCAGCGCTACGATTTCTTCACGCGCGCGTGGGTGACTACGCTCCTGATCCGTTCCACCGGCTACGCTTCCCTGCTCTACTTCGGCTTCGGATTGCGGGCGTTGGGCGCGACCACCGTGGTGGCGCAGCTGGCAGGCTGTTCGCTGGCCCTCTATTTTTTCCGCAAGGTGTTTCCGCCTATGCGGCTCAGCCTGGCCAGCATCAATTTCAAATTGATGAAAGAAATGCAGGCGTATGGCGTGCATTCGTTCGTGGCGAACCTCTCCAACCTTTTGCTGGGGCAAGGCCCGCCGCTGATGATCGGCCATTACCGGCCGGCATCGTTCATCGGCTACTACACGTTTCCCTCGCGCATTCTGGCCTATTCGGTGGAAGCGGTGAGCCGGGTGGGCTTTGTGACACGTTCCAACGCGGCGGAGATGCATGCCAAAGGCGACGACACCGGCATCTTCAGCCTGGGCATGCACCTCAACCGCTACTGTGTAGCCCTGTTCACGCCCCTGACCATCTTTCTGCTGGTGTGGGGCACGCCTCTCATCCGCCGCTGGATGAACGCGGAATTCGCGGTGCAATGCGGTCCGCTGCTGCCGGTGATGGCGCTGACTACTCTCTTCGCGGTGGCCGGCCAGTACAATTCCAGTTCCATTCTCTACGCGCTCAGCCGTCACGACCGCATGGCGAAGGGGATGCTGGCGGAAGGCATTCTGGGAGTCGCCGGAATCCTGCTGGTGCTGCCGCATTACGGCATTCTGGGAGTGGCGTGGGTGGCCGGAGTGCTCGCCATTCTGGACCGGGGGATGTACGTGCCATGGCTGGTGTGCCGCGCGCTCAACTCCTCTTTCCTGGCCTACATGACAGGAATCTATCTGCGTCCGGTGCTGACCGCAATCCCGGTGCTGCTGTTGATGAGGGCCGTGCGGGCCGCGGGTTACGGCGGGGAGACCCTTCCGCAACTGATCCTGCTGGGCGGAGTCACCGCGGCGTGCTTCTTCCTGCTGGCCAGTTTCACCTGCATCACGCCCGATCACCGCACCATGATGCTCGAGTCGGTACTGGGCAAACTCAGGCGGAAACGGGCCGTATAGCCCCGCGGTGGTACCCGATGTATCTGAGTGGGACAGGTCGGATGTTATACTACCGGACTGAGAGCTGAAGCATCCATGAAGGCCGGGCATTTTCCGTGGCTCATCGCCGTTCGCCAGGGATAGGCTGCCAACCGCATGCTATTCAATTCCTTACATTTCATCCTGCTCTACTTTCCCGTCGTGGTGACGGGCTACTACCTGCTGCCCTACCGTTTCCGCTGCGCATGGCTGCTGATCCTGAGCGCCTATTTCTACATGGCGTTCGTGCCCTATTACATCCTGATCCTCGCCGTTACGATCCTGGTGGATTACGGCGCGGGCCTGGTGCTGGCGCGCACCGTCGGCGCCAGGAAGCACATGTGGCTCACGCTCAGCATTGTCGCCAACGTGGGCTTCCTCGCCTTCTTCAAATACTTCGCCTTCCTGCGCGAGAACCTGTTGCAGGTGGGCCGCTTCACCGGGCACGAGTGGGCCATCCCGACGCTCTCCATCGTGCTGCCGATCGGCCTCTCGTTTCACACCTTCCAATCCATGAGCTACACCTTCGAGGTGTATCGCGGACGGCAGTTGCCGGAGCGCAATCTGGGAGTCTTCGCGCTCTATGTGCTCTTCTTCCCGCAGTTGGTGGCGGGGCCAATCGAGCGGCCGCAAAACCTCTTGCACCAGTTCCGTGAGCCGCACGATTTCGACTACCGAGGCATGTGTGACGGCCTCAAGCTGATCGTCTGGGGACTCTTCCAGAAGATGGTGATCGCGGACCGCCTGGCTGCGATTGTGGACACCGTCTACAGCCATCCGCACGAATACTCGGGCATGACGCTGATCCTGGCCACGGTGCTCTTCGCCTTCCAGATCTTCTGCGATTTCGCGGGCTACTCCGATGTCGCCATCGGCACGGCGCAGGTGCTG
>CAIRBY010000465.1 GCA_903876865.1 uncultured Acidobacteriia bacterium | reverse complement strand
GCTAAGCCGCAGAGCCGCAAAGAAATTCACACGCCCGAATTGCGCCTCTTGCCGTTGCCCTTCTTGGCGGCTTTGCGCCTTTGCGTGCGACCGATCTTGGATCCTCAACCACCGTCCAAGGCACCCGCCAAAACCCAACAAGGCTTCACGCTAAGCCGCAGAGCCGCAAAGAAATTCACACGCCCGAATTGCGCCTCTTGCCGTTGCCCTTCTTGGCGGCTTTGCGCCTTTGCGTGCGACCGATCTTGTGGGACTACCTTCGTGAGCTTTTGCAGCCAACACCGCCAGGGGTAAAATCGTGAGCATGAACCAACCGGCTCGTTATTTCGCGATTTCCTGCGCCGCCCTGACTCTCTTCGCCGCCGCCACGGAAGAGTTCTCCACCGCTGCCGGACCCGTCCAGATCACGCCCATCCAGCACGCCAGCCTGATGATCAAAGCCGGCGGGAAGGTGATCTACGTGGACCCCGCACAGGGCTCCTACGACGGCCTGCCCGCCGCCGATTACATCCTCATCACGGATATTCATGGCGACCATATGGCGCCCGCCATCGTCGCCAGGTTGAAGAATGCCTCGACCGTGATCGTCGCGCCCAAAGCCGTCGCCGAGAAGTTCCCCGGAGCCCGCGTCATGGCCAATGGCGACACCACGACGATCGGCGATTTCAAAGTCGAAGCCGTCCCCATGTACAACCTGAAGCCCGACGCCAGCGGCCAGGTCTTTCACGAAAAAGGACGCGGGAACGGCTACATCCTCACCTTTGGCGGCAAGCGCTTCTACTTCGCCGGCGATACCGAGGGCATCCCCGAAATGCGCGCGCTCAAAGCAATCGATGTCGCCTTCATCCCCATGAACCTGCCCTTCACCATGACGCCCGCAGCCGCCGCCGACGCCGTGCGCGCCTTCCACCCCGCCGTGGTCTACCCCTATCACTATCGCGGGCAGGACACCGCGCTCTTCGCCAAAGCACTCGCAGGCAGCGGCATCGATGTCCGCCTGCGCGATTGGTACGCGAAATAGCCCATCTGGGAAATCCCCTGACTCAGGTACCAGTACGGCGATTTCCTTAGTTTGGTTTTATTAAGACCCTAACTGGGAATATCCCAGCCCGCCCCACATCGATCTTCATGTAACAGCTTGTCCCGTTCGGAGGACATTCGGAGGAGAAGACAACTTACATGGATCGAATCAAACTGCGGATGCTCTCCGCCCTACTCTTTGCCGTGCCGCTGATTCACGCGGCGGGGACAATCACCGTCACGCCCGTGAATGAATCGGTCGTCATCGGGGGCACCAGACAATACACCGCCACCGTCAGCGGAATGGCCAGCACCACAGTGGTCTGGCTTGCAGGTGGCGTGATCGGCGGCAACGCCACGTCCGGCACGATCGACGCCAACGGGCTCTACCATGCTCCCCCCGTGATCCCCGGTACCGGCAACTACATCCCGATCATGGCGGTTTCGCCCATGGATAGCAGCGTCAACGGCAGCACCTATGCCGTGATCAAAAGCCCCGGTCCCACCCTCACCAGCATCTCGCCCACCTCGGCCCCGCTGGGCGCGAATTTCACCCTGACCTGCACCGGTGCCGGCTTCGTGAATGGCAGCTACATCTGGGTCAGCGGCGTGCAGTACGCCACCAAATTCATCTCCTCCACGCAGATCAGCGCGGCCGTTGCCTTCTATTCGGTGGGCAACCAGTACGTGCAGGTGGTGAGCCCGAACACGATGTTCAGCAACATGCTGGTGCTGAGCGTCACTTCCTCCACCAGCGGCGGCGGCAGCGGAGGCGGCAATCCGGCCGTGCTCACCGCGTCCCCGGCCGCGGTCTCCGTAGTGGCGGGACTCACGCAGCAGTTCTCCGCCATGCTCTCCGGCGTCCCCGCTTCCGGCGTGACCTGGAGCGCGAGCGCAGGCAGCATCACGGCCACGGGACTTTTCACCGCTCCCGCCGCGGTGCCGGCCGTGAACCCCGTGATCGTGACCGCGACCTCCGGCGCACAATCCGCCACCGCCAAGGTGACGATCCTCAGCAACATTCCGCCCACCATCACCACGGTCACGCCGAATCCGGTGCCGGTGGGAGTCTTCTCCCTGAACGTCACCGGCACGGGCTTCACGGCGGCCTCTACCGCCACGCTCGGCGGCGCGCCGCTCGCGGTGCAGTTCCTCTCCGCCACCAACATCACAGCCTCGGGCTTCAATGCGCAGGCGGGGTCGGCGAATCTGGTGGTCTCTAACGGCGCCATCGCTTCCCTGCCCTATCCGCTGCAGGTTGGCGTGAGCAATCCGCTCGTGACTTCGAGCGCGGCACGCCGGTTCCTGCAACAGGCCGCGTTCGGACCCACGCCCACCGACGCCGCGCACGTGCAGAGTGTCGGCATCCCCGGCTGGCTCACCGAGCAGTTCAACACCCCGCCGCTCTCCAATTTCCAGGGGATCGGCAATCAGAGCGGCATGGGAATTCGCTTCCTCACCAACGCCGTCACGCAGCCCGATCAACTGCGGCAGCGCGTCGCCTTCGCCTGGAGCCAGATCTTCGTGACCTCGCTCAACAAGGCCATCTGGACTTCCATCGAGGCGCCTTACCAGGAGATGCTGATCGCCGACGCCTTCAAGAACTTCCGCCAGATTCTGGCCGACGTCACCTTGAGCCCGACCATGGGCCAGTTCCTCGACATGGCCAACAACGGCAAGGCCAACGCGGCCAAGACCGTGCTCCCCAACGAAAACTACGCGCGGGAAATCATGCAGCTCTTCACCATCGGCACCTACCAGCTCAATCCCGATGGCACGCCGATGCTGGATGCGAACAACCTGCGCATCCCGACCTACAGCCAGTCCACCATCTCTGAATTCGCCCGCGTCTACACCGGCTGGACCTATGTTCCGACCAACGGGACGGTGCCTTATTGGCCTTCGTACATCAACATGACGGGGCCGATGGTGCAGTATCCTTTGCAGCACGATTTCGGCTCCAAGACGCTGTTGAACGGCGTGGTGGCCCCCGCCAATCTCGGCATGCAGGCCGACCTGGATTTCGCCCTCGACAACATCTTCAACCACCCCAACGTGGCGCCGTTCATCTCGAAACAGCTGATCCAGCATCTGGTGAAGAGCAATCCCAGCCCCGCTTATGTCAAACGCGTGGCCGCGGTGTTCAACGACACCACCAACCCCACCGGGCGCGGCGACATACAGGCCGTAATCACGGCGATCCTCACCGACGCCGAGGCGCGCGCCAACGATGCCGGCCTCTTGCAGGCAGCCAACGACGGCCACCTGCAGGAGCCCGCGCTCTTCCTCGCCGGCTTGATCCGCGCCTTCGGCGGCGTCAATACCGATCAGAACTATTTCAACTGGGACCTGGTGCAGATGGGCGAGGATATCGACAACGCGCCCAGCGTCTTCAACTATTACTCGCCCGGCTATGTGATACCGCAAAGCGGCGGCCTGGGAGGACCCGAATTCCAGATCTACACGCCGTACTCCTCCGTGTATCGCGACAATCTGGTCGCGAGCCTCTTCAGCTCCTACAGCAACCCCGTGGCCACCAACGGCCCCGGGACTACGATCGACCTGACCCCGTTCATGTCCCTCGCGAGCAACCCCGCCACCCTGGTGGATGCGCTCGATTTCACCCTCACCGCGGGACTCATGCCGCCCGGAATGAAACAGATTCTGGTCACGGCGGTCACCAACGAAGCCGGCGGCACCTTGCGCCGGGTGCAAACGGGCGTCTACCTGATTCTGGCGTCCGGCTATTACAACGTCTGGCACTAGGCCGAAAGAGGAGATACGACATGTTGATCAAATCGAGAAGAGATTTTTTGAAGATCGGCCTCAAGAGCGTGTCCGCGCTATCCGCCGCGGGAGCGCTCGGGAAACTGGGCCAGATGAATGCCTACGCGCAAGGCGGCAGTAACTACCGCGCGCTGGTGTGCATTTTCCTCTCCGGCGGCAACGATGGCAACAACACCATCATTCCGCTGAACACGGGGGTGCAGAACTACGCCACCTACGCCGGCGCGCGCCAGAGCCTGGCGCTGCCCTCGGCTTCTCTGCTGAAGGTGAATGCGGTGAACGGAGACAGCTACGGGCTGCATCCGAAACTGCCGGAACTCCAGGCGCTCTATCAGCAGGGCGTGGCGGCCATGCTGGCGAACGTCGGCATGCTGGTCGTGCCCATCCCGGACGCCACCACGTACAAACAGTACAACAACGGCAGCCCCATGCTGCCCGTCAACCTCTTCTCTCACTCCGACCAATCCTCGCAGTGGCAGAATGCGGCTCCGAGCGGACTCTCCGCCTCCGGCTGGGGAGGACGCATGGCGGACGCCGTGCAAGCCAGCAGCCCCGGCGCCGCTTTCCCCGCCGTGGTGACCACGGGCGGGTGCGGACCCTTCTGCACCGGCGTCCAGACGCTGCCCACGGTGGTTCCCGGCGGCGGCGCCGTGCCCATTACCGGCATCGGCAACGACCCCGCGAAAGTGACCGGCTTCAACTCCCT
>CAIRBY010000464.1 GCA_903876865.1 uncultured Acidobacteriia bacterium | reverse complement strand
TAGATTTCAAAACCGTCCTCGCCGGTGTAGCCGGTGTGGGCAATACGCGCGGGGGTGCCGGAGACTTCGCCATCAGTGAACCAATAATACTTGATGCCGCACAGGTCCACCGAAGTCAGTTTTTGCAACGTGGCCATCGCCTTGGGCCCCTGAATGGCAATCTGGGCGTATTCGGCGCCGCGATTTTCCACCACCGCATCGTAACGGTTATGCTCCAGGATGTGCTCGAAGTCCTTATCCTGATTGCCCGCGTTCACGCAGAGGAAGAAGTGATCTTCGGCGACTTTATGAATGAGGATATCGTCCACGAATCCGCCGTGCTCATAGAGAAGTCCGGAGTAGTGAGCCTGCCCGAGTTTCAACTTGGCGATGGAGTTGGTAGTGATGTGGTCGGTGAGGTGGGCGGCTTCCGGTCCGCGGATTTCGATCTCGCCCATGTGGCTGACATCGAAGACGCCCACGGCGGTGCGGACCGCATTGTGTTCGTCGATGATCCCGGAATACTGGACGGGCATATCCCATCCGCCGAAATCGACCATCTTCGCGCCGAGCGCGCGATGGACAGAGTTCAAGGGTGTGGAGCGTAAACCGGACGCGGCTGGCATGAAAATTCAGGCTAACAGCACCGGATGGGGGTGTCAATGCAGCACGGGCCGCCCCCTTCCAGCGGCCCGTGCCACATCCGTGATTCCTACGCGCTGAGCGCAATCACAGGATTGACACTCTGCGCCTGATAGAATCGCGGCGCATGAAACGGCTGAAAACGGTAGCCGATTCCGAAAATGGTCTCAATATACTGATCGGCGTAACCGCCCAATTTCTTGCGCAGACGGCGCACGTGCACATCCAGCGTGCGCGTACGAATGTCGGCACCGTAGCCCCAAACCTGCATCAACAGAGCGTGCCGGGGAATGATCTCCCCCGCATGCTGCACCAGCAAGGCCAGCAGATCGTATTCCTTGCGCGTCAGAACGATGCGCTCGGCATCCAGAGCCACTGCCTGCCTGGTGAAATCCAGCGTCAGGTGCTCGTCATTATAGGGCGACACCTGGCGTTTGGTCGCTGCCTCAAAAGATCCCATAAACCCTCCTTCACTCAGCATCTATGCCTATGCTACGAGGGAGGCTCTCGGGGAGATTCGCCAACTTGTAAAAACTTTGTAAAAAGCCCGGGGAAGGGCTTGCCTACTCGATGGGAAACGGACCCGCATTGGACACGTGGAGCTCTTTTTCATGCATGTCGAAGGCTCGCACAACATAGCTGACCGCGCGGACCGAATCCACCATTTCCGCGTGGAATACGCCTTCTTTGCCCTTCTCCATAGAGCCTTCGTCCACGATGGTTTTCTGCGTAGTGATCACAGCTTTTTCGGGCGAACGGAAGTCGAAGACGATCACCAGGCCGCGCAGCACCTTTTCACCTGTGATCTTCACCTTGCCATCCATGGTGATATTGGCGCCATCGCGAACAGCCTTGGCCTCCACTACCTGCACATCCGCAGCCTTTTTCTGCGCCGCCACCGGCAAGACCGCGGCGCATAGCGCGCCCATCATCAACACCGCTTGAAAGACCCTCATGGGGCTAAGTGTATCAGGCAAGGGGATCGGCGTGCGCCTTGCTGATCCGCACCTGCCCCACCCGCAGGCCGTCGGAGACCAGCACCTCGAGTTTGATGCCGTCGCGGTCCACGCTCTCGCCCCGGCGCGGTACGCGTCCGAGCCACTCGCTCACCAGACCGCCGATGGTGGTGGATTCAATATCCTCTTCGCGGTGAAATTCGGGCACGAGATCGGCGATCCGGTCCAGGTCGAAACTGCCGGAGACAATCCAGCCGTCGGCGTCGTTCGTCACGTCGCTTTCCGGCTCATGCTCGTCGCGGATTTCGCCGATGATCACTTCCAGCAGATCTTCCATAGTGGCCAACCCGGCGGTGTTACCATACTCATCCACCACGATCACCATGTGGCTGCTTTCATGCTGCATCTGCCGCATCAGATCGCTGACGGGCTTGGTCTCCGGCACCAGCCGGATCGGCCGCACCAGTTCGCGCACCGTGCTTCTTTCCCGCTCGTCCACTTCCAACTCGAACATATCGCGCACGTGGATGAAGCCGATCACGTGGTCGATCGTCTGTTCGAAGATCGGGATGCGGGAGAACTGCTCCGTGATGACGAGTTGGCGCAACCGTTCCAGAGAATCGTCAGCGGAGAGCGCCACGATATTGGGGCGCGGCGTCATCACCTCCCGCACCACCTTATCGCCGAATTCGACCACCGATTGGATCAGCTTGCGATCCTCCTCTTCGATCAGGCCTTCTTCGGTGCCGGCCGAGATCAGCGCCTCGATATTCTCCGCCGGAGTGGGCTCCTCCGCAGTTCCCGAGGTATCGTCGGTCAATTCGATGAGCGATTGAAAGAAGCCGAGCAACGCCACACAGGGCCGCGCCAGCAGCGCAAAGCAGCGCAGCACCGGCACCAGCGGCAGCAGCCATTCACCGGTGGTGCGGCGGTAGAGCAACTGCGGCAGCGCGAAGGAAACCGCGATCATGGTGAGCACGGAAGCAATCAACGCCTGCCAGAAGATGGCATCCTGCCAGGGTGTGTCGGCCGCAAACCAGGCGAAGAAGAGAATCCCGGTCAGGATCAACAGCGAGTGTTTGATCAGGGAAAACGCGCCGGCCCCATCTTCGGTCTTGAGCCCGATGCGGTCTTCGAGCGTATCTTTGAAATACTTCAGCGAAGGTAGATCCCGGGTGCGCAGGCGGAGACTTTCCAGATAGAGCACCTGCACGAAAGTGGTGAGCGCCAGCAGGGGAATCGTGACCCAGAGGGCCAGGACGATGATCATACCTGTACCCGTTCGATCAGTCCGTTGGGT
>CAIRBY010000463.1 GCA_903876865.1 uncultured Acidobacteriia bacterium | reverse complement strand
TTGGAGATGGCCTCCATCAATGCCTCCATTACTTTGTTAAGGTGTTAAGCTCCGGACCGTTAACCTGTGAATTCCCCTCTGACAACCGCGATTTTGGGACCATTCCAACGCCAGGCCAGCCAGCCCCGCCAGGTCCCAGGAATTGCTGGCGGCGGGAGCGCCACGCGCCTCCGTCTCGCGCGTCCTGGGCCAACTGGGCACAGAGAGTCATGCTGCCGGTGTCTTCCCCGCGGCGGCGGCCGCAGCGGCGTTGCGGGACCGGCGGCGCGCTTCCGCCGCCTTCCGCGCGCGGTAGTTGGCTTCGTGAACGTGGTCGCGGAACAGGCCACTCTCGGAGTCGAACAGCCATTTCATGGCCTCATCGATCCGATCTGAGATCCCTCCCAGCACTGTCAGTTGGAGCAATTCGGCGTGCTCTCGAACGTAAGCGATCACATCCTGAAGTTCTGCGAAATGGATCTCGTCAGGGCAGTCTCCGCCGAGCTCGACGAATGCCATGAGGGGATACGGAGCCCTGTCGGTCACGGCGCGATAAAGGCTGATGGTGAAGCCCTCCGCCAGTCCAGCGGACAGCCCCTCGGAGGGAAGGCCACAATGCCAGACGTAATCTTCGCCGTCACGGGGCCAAGGGTGGCCCACCGGCCCCCACTTCAATTCCGGTATGAATTCAGGCAGCTCGATGGGCTCGAGCGCGGTGTTGACGTATTTGTAAGTGCTCATCGTTTTGCTTCTCTCCATTCTTCTCGGGGGGCGCCCCCTACCAGTCGCAGCCGTAACCGGGGTAGCCTCGACCTATCCCCGCAGGTTAAACGCTTGAAAGCAATGACTCTGCGGGGATAGCGGGGATAGCCGCCGGTACTCCGGATTTCCCACGTACACACACGCATATGCGACATTACATATTTCTCTTCACGTGTATTGGTGTTGGTTCTTATCCCCGCTATCCCCGCAGAGCCTTTCGTTTCATGGGGATAACCTGCGGGGATAGGCTTTTCCTTTCCCCGCAAATCAGCGGGGAAAGCGGGGATAGCCATGTTGGTATCAGCCATTCCGCACCACCTTCCACCGCGCCACTTTGTCATGGCGGTCATGAACGTCCCGCTCAATCCGCACCTGGGAATCGCCATAGCGGCGGCCGAGGTGTTCGCTGAACGCAAAGCCCAGACGCTGTTTGAAGAAGCCCTCCCGGTCCATGGCCTGCGCGATGAAGTCAGGCAAGGCCGCGCGCAGGGCTTCGGCGCGATCTGTCAACCGCGACTGCCTGGTGGAATCGTTCCACGTCTTGTCGTTCATCCGCTCCCATACTTCGGAAACCATGAAAGGTTCGCCGTAGAAAACGGTGTCCAACATCTTGAGGAACGCTTCCCACTGCATGGAAGCGGTGTCGGCCTGGTCGTACAACTGGTTGGAGTTGTCCAGGAAGCCCTCGATGCCGGCGTGCTGGAGGACGCCGCCGACGATTACAGACCAATCCTCGAAGCTGCCAACGGGAGTCAACCTCGGCTCCGGCCGCCCGGCGACAAACCACGCGCGTGCCAGAGTGAGCAGCGCGGCCAGGAGTTCACCGCGATGCTTCAGTACATATTCTTTCAGCCGCTTGTGCTTGAATCCGGTACGCTGGAACGGCTTTGAACACTTCGCATCCATCCGAATCCAGTAGCAGCGCCGCGGCAGGTCGCCACCCAACTGAATGTTGTTGCCGGTGGCGATCCAGGCACACCGCACCGGCAAGTTGATCGTCTGCGACTGGCCCTGGATGCGATCGCCATGGGTCGTCTCAGTCTGCGCCTTGCAGAGGTCGCCCGAATCCAGGCGGTAGTTGACGTTGTCGATCTCCACGACGG
>CAIRBY010000462.1 GCA_903876865.1 uncultured Acidobacteriia bacterium | reverse complement strand
TGTTGGGCTAGAAGGGAGATGTCCACGGGGTGGGAGGGAGGGGCCATTCGGCAGGAAAGTGGTAGGTACCGCTCGCTCGCGAGCGCGGCCCCGGGGGGGGAGCCGCGACCGCGAGCGAGCGAACAAACTAGCGCGCCTCGACGGGGGCTGGCATATTCTCCTTGGTGAAGCGGGGCACCATCTGATCGCGATTGGCGACGTGCCAGACGGACGCTGCGACGATGGCCGCGGCCTTCTGCACATCATCGGGGATGATGCGTTCATAGGTGTCGAGATTGGTGTGGTGGGTCATGGAGTTGTACTCGATGGGGTCCTGCTGGAAGCCGATGCCGGGGAGACCGGCGTTGTTGAAGCTGGTGCTATCGGTTCCGCCGGTTGCGCGACTGGCGGTGGTGTTGGCTCCGAACATGCCCCAATCGGTGTACTGGGCGAGGACGGGGCGGAAGACGTCGGCGGCGGCGGGCGGTCCGAAGATGCCTGCGCCGCGGAGGCGGCCGGTGCCGGTGTCCACGTTGAAGTAGCAATCGAGCTTGGCGAATTCGGGCTTCGGGTTCTCGAAGGTGCCGAAGTGCTCTTTCACGTAGGCGAGCGAACCGAGGAGGCCTTCCTCTTCACCGGACCAGAGGGCGACGCGGACGGTGCGGCGGGGCTTGAGGCCCATGGTCTGGATGAGGCGAGCGGCTTCGAGCATGATGGTGGAGCCGATGGCGTTATCGGTGGCGCCGGTGCCGGCGTGCCAGGAATCGAGGTGGCCGCCGAGCATGACGACCTCATCGGCCTTATCGGTGCCGGGGATTTCGCCGACCACGTTGTAGCTGGTCTTGCCTTCGGGGTAGATGTGGTTGATGATGTTGAGCTCCATCTTGACGTCTTCGCCATCGGCGAGGAGGCGTTCGATGCGGCCGTAATCGTCGTTGCGGAGGATGACGGTGGGGACGGTTTTGGTGGGGTCGTAGGCGCGGTGCTGCTGGGCGACGATGATGCCATCGCCGCGGGCTGCGTCATTGGCGCGGCCGATGGCGCCGCCGGCAACGAGCATGGCGTCGATCGATTCGGCGACCTGGACGGCGGTGAGGCGGGTGGGGTCGGGAGTGGCTGCGCCGCGGCCGGCGCCACCGCCGAAGCCGCCGCGTCCACGGCCGGCATTGGCGTTGGTGGGATCGTACTGCTGCTTGACGGATTCATCGTCGCGCCGTTTGGCGGGCGGATCGAAGTTAACGGGGATGACTGCGGCCTTGCCGACGAGGGCGATCTTGCCCTTCACTTTGGGCTGGAATTCTTTGACCCAGGCGTCCATTTCTTCCTTGGTGGGGCCGAGGCGGGCGGCGGCGCCGCCGCGTCCACCACCACCGCGTCCGCCACGGCCGGCGGCTGCGGCATCGGCGGCCGCGGGGGGCGGGGGTACGGGTGGGCCCTGCGGGGCGATGAGCTGGATGGTGGAGCCGGTGACGACGCCTTTGGTGGACGGGGTCCAGGCGAGGACTTCGAATTTGAGATTTTCGGTGACGGGGGAGACCAGGAAAGCGGTGGCGCGCTCATTGGTCCAGCCGGGATGGCCGAAGTCCCACTTTTCCAGGTGAGCATTCTTGAAGCCCCAATCGGTCATCTGTTTGACCACGAACTTGGCGGCGGCCTCATGGTTGGGTGTGCCGGTGACGCGCGGACCGTAGCGGTCCGTGAGCATGTGGAGCGTGCGCATGATTTGCGAATGCTCCAGTTCTTCACTGCGGAAGCGGGCATCGGTAGGCCCGTCCACTTTCTCCTGCGCCGAAAGCAGGGCGGTGACGGCAAGGGCAAGCAACAGCTTTTTCATATGCGTTTCAGCATAGCTTAAACGCCAGGGGGAATGGGTTCGGCGAAAAAGAGACTTGAAGAAGACAGGCCACGAAATACGCTGGCCTGTCCCACTCGCTGCCTCAGCGTTCGAACACGATTCCCGCGCTGGGAAGGACCGGGAACATGGTGTCAAGAGTGAGGTACGCCTGCTTGGTCGAACTGGTGTAGCCGTTGAAACTGTCGAACAGATAGTTGGTGCGGTTGGTCAGGTTGATGACTTCGCCGAAGAGGGTGAGCTTCCACTTGTCCTTGGTCCAGCTCTTATTGACGCGCACGTCGGTGCGGACATAGGCGGGCATGCGCAGTTGATTGCGCACGCTGGTGAGATAGTAGAGCGCGCCCACCTGCTGAATGTAGCCGGGGATGGGAAAGCCGCTGCCATAGCTGGATTTCACGCTCAGGTTCACGGTGGGCTTGAGGCGGTAGCCGCCGTAGACATTGACGGTGTGGCGCTGATCGAATTCGGACGGGAATCGATCGTGGGTGACGCCATCGCGCATCGCGGTCCGGCCGAAGGCGTACGAGACCCAGCCGGTGAAACGGTTGGCGCTGGAGCGTTGCAAGAAGACTTCGAAGCCCCGTGCATAGCCGCGCAGCGAGTTCAGGTACAGCGGACTGGCCGCCGCGCCCACGATCTTGCCGTTCACCACGCGCGGATCGTAGAGCGGCTGGTAGGGGAGGTCGCGGTCCACGCGATCGTAGAATTCGGTGCGGAGGCGCGTGCGTGCGCTCAGGCGCTGTTCGATGGCGGCGAGCCACTGATTGGAGCGGATGGGCAGCAGCGCGCGGCTTCCCAGGGGCGAGGTCAGGATCGAGAGTTCCGGGTACTGCACATACTGGCCGAAGCCGAGTTGCACGCGCAGGCCCTGGAAGAGCGCGAGCGAGGCTGAGGCTGCCGGGGAGACCGCACCCACTTTGTCCGTGGAGTGGTAGTCCCAGCGGATGCCGGCGGTGAAATGCAGGCGTCCCGCCCACGGCATCCAGGATTGCTGCGCGTAGCCGCCCTCGCGGAGGGCCGTGCCATCGGAGTGATCGAGAATGCGGGGGAGCGGCGAACTGGTCTGATACTGCTCGCTGAAACCGTTGCTGCGGAGGCGGCGCACGCTGATGCCGATGTCGAGGGGCGTCTCTTTGTTCCACATCCAGGTGGCGTCGCTGTTGCCGACCCACTCGCCGTAGTAGCCCGCGCCGAGCGGTTTCTGGGACGGGTTGTTGTTGTCGAACTTTTCGCGCATCCAGGCGAAGTGAGTGGAGACGAGCAGCTTTTCCGTGGGCGCGGATCTCCAGCCGAGGTTGCCGAGCGTATAGTGGTAGCCCGCTGTGGTGAGGGAGTTGATGCCCAGCTTCGTGGAGGAATCGCGATTGAGGGCGGAGAAGCTTTCCAGCACGAAGAGGGTGATGGTGTTCTTGGGCGTGAGTTCGTAGCTCAGGCGCCCCTGCACGTCCTCGAAGCCGAAGATGAAAGAGGTGTCGGGGAAGGTGCGTTCGAAGATGTATTGCAGGTAGCTCTTGCGCGCGCCCACCATCCAGGTGCCGCGCTTCTTCTTTTTGCTGAGCGGACCTTCGGCCATGAAACCGGCGTTGGAGGCGCTGGCGGCGATGCGAAAGACATTGTTGGTGCTGGAGCCATCGCGCGTGTGCACGTCGAGTACGCCGGCGGAGCGGTCGGCATAGCGTACGGGGAAGGCGCCCTCGTGGAGTTCGAGTTCCTCGACCATATCGCCGTTGAAGGCGGTGGCGGAACCGCCGACCTGCTGGCCTTGGAGCATGTGAAAGGGCGAGTGCAGCAGGACGCCATCCAGGTAAAGTCCGACGCGGCTGAAATCGGCACCGCGCACGCTGAAACGGGCGTCAAAATCGTTGTTGGAGCTGACGCCGGGAAGGCCTTGCACGGAGCGCAGCGGATCGTCGGCGAGCACGCTGGCCAGGTTCTTGGCGTCATTGCCGCCCAGCACGAGCGTGGAGGGGCTATCGGCGCGGGCGGCCTCGAAGGGGCTCGCCTGTACCTCTACCGAATCGGTCTGGCGAAAGGTCTCGGGACTGAGAATGACTTCGAAATCCTTGGTCTCGCCGGCATCCAGATGGAAGGGCTTCTTGAGAAGGTGATAGCCCACGGTGGAGACGTTGAGCACGTAATCGCCGGGGGTTACGCCGGGCATGCGGAAGCGCCCCGCCGTATCCGTGGTGACGCGGTAGGCGGTGCCGACGAGTTGGACTACGACGGTAGAGAGTGCTTCGCCGCCGCGCGCATCGACGACGGAGCCGCGGACCTCAGCGGAGGGCTGGGTTGTCGGCTGGGCTTGCAACACGGCAACCGCCAGCAGACAAAGAGCGATCTTCTTCACTGGGGAAGATGATAGCAAGCGGAAGGGATGGAGATGGGGCTGCTATGCTACCGAGGCGAGACCGCTCTTTTCGACGAGCGACAACAGCTTGAGGGAGGCTCCGGAGGGGCGTTTTTCGCCGCGTTCCCACTTGCTGACCAGACTGGTGGTGACGTTCAGGTAATTGGCAAAAACGGATTGGCTGACGCGCTCCCGTTCGCGGAGGGCACGAATTTCTTCCGGCTTCAGGGGTCGGATTGGGGTGAGGCAGGCGGAGTCGAAGCGGCGCATCGTCTGCTTGTCGATGGCGCCGATCTCATGCAGCGCTCCCATGGATTCATGGATCGCAGCCATGGCGTCACTCCGGTAGTTCTTGCTCATCGCTTTTCCCCTCCGCGAAATCCCCGCGCTTCAAGAGCGCGGCGAGTTGCGTCTCTGGCAGAGCCAGTATGTACTTTGCGGCTTCCTTGAACTGTTCCACTTCAAGCGGATCGATATTCGCTCGCCGGTTCTTGGCGAACCCGAAGACGAAGAATGCGCGCGTTCAGCGACGGAAGAGGATGATGGTCCGGTACCCCTTGGATCTTCCCTGGCCAGGCCGGGAGATCCGCTGTTTGATGACACCACCGCCAAGATCGGCATCGATCTGACCTTTTTCGGCGCGGGCTACCGCGTCGAGCAAAGCCTCATCCGCAATCCCTTCCTTTCGGGAAAAGCGTTGAAACCAGCTGGATTTGTAGGTTCGCACTTCGCTTCGTCCAGTTTATAGCACTGAGTGCTATGAATCAAGCGCTAGAGGGGTGCGGGCTACCTGACGCGAGCCAGCACGCTCTGCACGGCGGCACGCACGCGCGCGTCCTGCGGGGCGGCGGATTCCTGGTTCGAAAAGGGCGCGAAGATCAGGCCGCGCGGATTGATGCCCGGGGGTACCGCGGCTTCGCCGCTCAGCGCCAGAATCGTCACCTGCTTGCCGAACGCCATCGCCTGCACGGGGTAGGTGCGGGGCAGCGGGCCATCGCGCTGTTGCAGGGCGTGGGCGGGTTCCACCATCTGGAACGCGGCGCGGATGGCGCCCGTGACCGGTTCCCCTTCAGGGCAGTGTTCGAAGCCGAGTGCGCCATCCGGACTGAGCGAGGCCAGGCATGCGCCGCCCGCTCCGGTGACGGAGAGCGAGCGGTGGCCGTACCGCACGTCCGCTTCGGCCATGGAGCCCACCGCCGTGGCAATCGCCGTCAGCAGGTCTTCGGGGCGGGAGGGGCGGGCGCCGATTCCGCTCCAGCGCAACAGCACCTGCGCGCGATCCATCCCGTACTCGCGCAGCACCTGCGCCGAGACGAAATCCGCCAGTGATTGCGTGACGTGAAATTCGGTTTGGGCGTAGACCGCGCGCCTGCCTTTGGCATCTTCCACGGCGAGGACGCGCACGCCGCCCACAGTGGCGGTAGCGGCGCGGAACTCTGCCGCTCCCGCGCAGAGGGTCAGTGCCAGCTCAATAACGATAGAGCCAGCGAGCCTTCTCGATGACCTTTTCCGCATTGGGCAGGAATGCCTCCTCAAGCGTGGAACTGAAGGGCACGGGCGTGTCCGGCGCGGTGACGCGCACAATGGGACCGTCCAGATATTCGAAAACCGTTTCGGTGATGGTGGCGGCGAGTTCGCCGGCCATGCCGCCGGTGCGCGTGTCCTCGTGCAGCAGGAGCACCTTGGAGGTCTTGCGCACGCTCTCGCAGACGGTGTCGCGATCCAGCGGGACCAGCGTCCGCAGGTCCACCACTTCGACGCTCACGCCTTCGGCGGCCAGCGTTTCCGCGGCTTCGAGGGCTGTCCACACCATGGCGCCATAGGTAATGATGCTGAGGTCCGTTCCTTCGCGAACCACTTTTGCCTTGCCGATCGGCACGGTGTAATCTTCGGTGGGCAGGTCTTCCTTGATCTTGCGGTAGAGCGCCTTATGTTCGAAGAAAAGTACGGGATCGTTGTCGCGGATGGCGGATTTGATCAGCCCCTTGGCATCGTACGCCGTCGCCGGGCAGACCACTTTCAGGCCGGGCGTGCGCACGAACCACATCTCGGGATTCTGCGAATGGAAGGGTCCGCCGTGAATGCCGCCGCCGGATGGCGAGCGGATCACGATCGGTACCGGGGCATTCCAGCGGTAGCGGCACTTGGCCGCGAAATTCACAATCTGATCGAAGCCGCAGGAGATGAAGTCCGCGAACTGCATCTCGGCCACGGGACGCAGTCCCATCAAGCCCGCGCCAATGGAGGCGCCGGCGATGGCGGCTTCGGAAATGGGCGTATCCACTACTCGGCGTGCGCCAAAGTGTTCGAGGAATCCCGCGGTGACCTTGAAGGCACCGCCATATTCGCCGATGTCTTCGCCGATGCAGAAGACGTTCGGATCGCGCTCCATCTCCTCCCAGAGACCTTCACGAATTGCTTCCAGGTAAGTGGTGGACATGGGTTATTGGCTTTCGTAGACGTCTTCGAGCAGGGTGGAGGGATCGGGGAAGGGGCTGGCTTCGGCCCAGGCGACGGCGTCATCCACTTCGGCGGTGACGGCGGCGTGGACCTGATCGATCTCGGCCTGGGTGGCCCAGTTCTCTTCCAGCATGCGCTGTTGGATGCGGACGATGGGGTCGAGTTTGCCCCACTCTTCGAAGAGGCCTTTGGGGACGTAGTGGGCCATATCGTGAGCGGAGTGGCCGGTCATGCGGAAGGTCTTGCACTCCAGCAGGTAGGGACCTTTGCCGCTGCGCGCGTGGGCGACGGCGCGTTCGGTCGCGGCATAAACCGCCAGCACGTCATTGCCATCCACGATCTCGGCGGGCATGTTGTAGGCCGGACCGCGATCGGCGACATTGGCGCACGCCATCTGCAGGTTCAGCGGCGTGGAGTAGGCGTACTGGTTGTTATTGCAGATGAAGACGACGGGCAGTTTCTGCACGCTGGCGAAGTTGACGCCTTCATGCCAATCGCCGCGGCTGGTGGAGCCATCGCCGAAGTAGCTGAAGGCCACTCCGTTGCTGCCCTGGTAACGCATGGCGAGGGCGGCTCCGGCGGCCACGGGAACGGTGGCGGCGAGGGCGCTGATGATGGAGACCACTTTCGCGTCCATATCGCCCATGTGCATGTTGCCGTCGCGTCCGCGCGTCAGACCGCCAACGCGTCCCATGTACTGCGCGAGTACGCGCCGCGAGGAGATGCCGCGGATGAAAAAGATGGCCATGTCGCGATGCGAAGGGAAGAGCACGTCTTCGGGAATCGCGACCAGGCCGCTGCCGACCGAAATCGCTTCCTGTCCGCGACCGACGTAGACTCCGCCCAGGACCTTGCCCTGGCGATACAGTTTGCGTTCGATGCGGTCTTCGACCTCACGCATCAACTGCATGTAATAAAGACACTTATGCGCGAGAGCGGCTTCGGGAGTGCCAGCCGCCGCAACTGATCTGTCGAGTTCCGCACCAGCGGCGTGGACCGCGCTCATGGAAATTACCTCGTCCTTTAGGTTCAACGGGTAGTATATCGCTATTTAAGCCGGTTGCCCGTGGGTGGAGGTAAGGGGTTCCGGGGGAAGGCCGGCCCTACGGAGCCGAGCGGAGGCTCATTTCGTGGACCACGCGGTGGGGGGCGGGACGGCGGGCGCCTCCACTCCGCCGAACAGCTTCCAGGCGCAACAGGAGAGCAGGGCGGCCGGAAGCAACGCGAGCGGCAGGGCGGCGGGTAGAGTGGCCGGCAGGGTGTTAGAGACGCCGAGGACGAGGGCGTTGACGAGGGAGGCGGCGACTTGGGGGAAGCCCGTTTTCGGGCCCATCAGGTCCACATAGACCAGGAAGCCGAACTGCACCACGTAGAGCGCGATCCAGCCCGCGGAGCCCTTGCCGGGGAGGCGTTGGAGGCGCCAGTGCATGCCGAGGAGGAGGGCGTTCACCATGAGCAGTTCCCAGAAGAGGCAGACGGCGGTATCGAGAAGGAGGAAGCGGGGTTGGCGGGTGAGGGGGCGCCAGGCGGATTTGGCGTGGCGGTAGGCATCGAAGGAGACCGGGTGGCCGAAGACGGCGGTGGTGGCGCGCTGGAACTGCCATTCGAAGAATCGGCGGGAGTTGGCGGGGCCGTTGCCGTAAGGGTTATAGATGGCGACGCCGCGCAGGGATTGGGTGGGCGGCTGCCAGGTTTCGCCCCAGGGGGCGGTGATGGCGGGGGCGGGAGCGGTGCGCCAGAATTCGAGCGGGGGGCGGAGTTCGGAGGCGCGATTATCGGGAAGCCAATCCCACTGGAGGGGCTGGCGTACGATGTTGAAGCCGAGGAAGATCCCGGCGAGAGGCGGGAGGAGGCCCGGAAGCATCAGCCATAGCATGAGGGTGGCGGGGCGGATCGGCAGGCAGCGGAGCCAGCCCAGGCGGGAGAGTGCGGAGGCGGCCGGGAAGACGCAGAAGAGTGTTCCCCACATCCAGTTCGACATCAACATCATGGGGGCGAAGCCCAGCACGGAGAAGGGAAAAGCCGCGCGCAGCACCGGCATCCAGACGAAGCGGCGGGGGACGAAGGAGCGGAAGCTGGCGCGGGCGGGGGCGCTGGAGGCGGGCATCACTTCAAAGGCTAGGGGGATACGGACCCAGATTCCGATTAGCAGGGCGGCGGAGACGAGCGCGCAGCCTGCGAACAGCCATGGCGAAG
>CAIRBY010000461.1 GCA_903876865.1 uncultured Acidobacteriia bacterium | reverse complement strand
GTCGCCGGGTATGCGCCGGGGGCCGACATCAATTGTCCGAACAATTCGGGGACGCAGCCTTACGTCAATCGCGCGCAATATATGACCGACGTCTACTTGGCGAAGCTGGATGCGCAGAGTTCGGCGGTGCTGTTTGCGAAGACGCTGGGCGGGGCTTGCCGGGATACGCCGACGGATCTGGAAGTGGGCGCGGACGGCAGTGTGTGGATCGCGGGCGATACGTATTCGGATCCGTTCCCGCTGGCCGGAACCGTATTCGGTCCGCCGCCGCCGGAATTTTCGCGGCCCTTTGTGACGCATCTGGACGCGACCGCATCCACGGTGCTGTTTTCCAGCTACCTGGATTATGGCCGGGGAACGAGCGTAGCGCCGGATGGTAACGGCAACGTATACGCGGGGCAGAGCACGCCCATGTACCCGTATAGCGGATCTGTGAATTACGGCTTATTGACCAAACTGGCGGCGACCCCTGCCACCGTGGCCCCGCCGCGCCGCGTGGTGGATGCGTTCCGGCGCGCGAATGTGCCGATTGCTCCGCAAGAGATCGTGGTGGTGGAACTGCCGGGGTTCCAACCGGCGGCGGAGATCGATCTGGGCTTGCAGCCTGCCGGCGGCGCACCGTTCGTACTCGGAGGAGTTTCGGTACAGTTCAATGGCCTGGCCGCCCCGATGCTCGCGGTTCGGAATGGCGAGATCGAGTGCATCACTCCCGCCGCGCTCGCCGGACAGACCCTGGCGGCGGTGCAGGTGCTGAAGCCCGGGGGGCCCTCCGGCATCCTGAACGTGGATGTGGGGCCGAACGCTGCGGCCTTCTACCAGGTGCTGAATGCGGATGGGACGGTGAATACGCCGGGCAACCCGGCGCTGACCGGGTCGACGATCACGTTTCTGTTTACGGGCGCGAATCTGCCGGCATCTCCGGCAACGGACGGTTCGATCGCGGGCGCAAGCGGTGCGCCGGTCGCGATGCCTCTCGACTTCCGCTTCTCGACGCAGTTTGCGCTAGTACAGCTGTCGATCTCCACGGTGAGTCCGGTGGCGGGCTATGTGGCGGGGATGTATGCGGCGAAGGTGCCAGTGCCGCAGATCACGGGCACGATGACTGTCACCATGTTTGCGGGGTACCCGATCGTTTTTCCTTACCCTACGGTGTATCCGACGATCGCCGTGACCGCGATCAGCGGGAGCGTGGTGATTTCGGCGGCGGGGATAGTGAACGCGGCGAGTTATGCGGGCGGCGCGGTGGCGCCGGGAGAGATTATCGATCTCTTCGGAGCGGGGCTCGGGCCGGATACGCTCGCGACCCTGCAATTCGATTATCTGGGGCACGTGGCCACGGCGCTGGCCGGGACGCAGGTGTTGTTCGATGGCGTGGCGGCGCCGGTGCTGTTCACGCAGGCGGGGCAGGTGGGCGCGGTGGTGCCGTACGCGGTGGGCGGGAAGAGCGCAACGCAGGTGCAGGTGCTGTATCTGGGCAGCACGTCGAAAACGGTGAGCGTGCCGGTGGCGGCTGTGGCGCCGGGGATCTTCACACTCGACGCATCGGGGCGCGGCGCGGGCGCCGTGCGGAATCAGAACGGCACGGTGAATGCGGCGGGCAATCCGGCTGCGGTGGGAGAGTACATTTCGATCTTTGCGACGGGCGAGGGGCAGACGACTCCCAGCGGAGTGGACGGGAAGCCAGCGGCCTCTCCGGCGCCTGTCCCGGTGGCGGCGGTGACGGCGACGGTGGGCGGCATCAATGCGACAGTGCAGTATGCGGGCGGGGCTCCGGGGCTGGTGGCGGGCGTAGTGCAGGTCAACGTGCAGGTGCCGCAAGGCGTGACGCCGGGGAGTGCGGTGGCGGTGGTGGTGACCATGGGCGGGCGGAGTACGCAGGCGAATGTAACGGTCGCGGTGCGGTAGAATGCGCCATGGTTGCACTCATGGGCGCAGTTGGCTGGCGGATTCTCCTGTTTTCCGCGGTAGCGGTTTCCCTCACCGCTGGTTCGCGGCAAGCCGGCCTG
>CAIRBY010000460.1 GCA_903876865.1 uncultured Acidobacteriia bacterium | reverse complement strand
GCCCAGATAGACGCTGGTGGGGCGGTATCGCATGGTCACCGTGTGCGTGCCCTTCGGCACCACCACTCCCCGCATGGCCCCGTTGACCTGGAAAATCTCCGCCGCCTGATGGTCCACGCGGGCGCGCCAGCCGGGGTAGAACGTATCGGAGAGCACCACCATGCCGTCGCACGCCATCTCCGCTTTGATCGAGAGCCGGTCGGCCAGATGTTCGGCGAGTTGCACCCTGTCGTCCGCGGTTGCGCAGGGCGCAAGTTGGGGAGCGCGTCCCACGATGTACGCCCGTGTGTGAAAGCTCTCAGGTGCCCGGCCGATCTCTACGTTGCCCTGTCCCTCCTCGGGAACGCGCACCAGTTCGTGGATAGCCCATGTGCGCGGGAATGCCTCGCGGCGGTATACTTTCAACCCGCTCGCGCCCTGAAAGACCTCCTCTCCGCCATCGGGCACCGGAGCCTTCGAAAGCGTGTAGGCCACGCCGTACATTTTGCGTCCGCGCAGGCTGAAGAACTCGCTGTCGAGCAGATTGGTGGTGACGCTTGCGCCGTTGCCGCCGATCATTTCGACGCCGTTCCACGCGCCCCAGTTGGAGGCAAAGGCATCGTCGGCCACGTCCGCACGCGCATAGCCGGGCTGTTTGCGCAGGTAGGCGGCGATATCGGAATTGGCGTGGAGCTTGTCGAGCCACTGCATGACGTTGCGGTCGTTGCGGTCGATCAGGCGGTATTGCGCGCTATTGCCGAGTTCGGTGATCAGCAGAATCACCAGCAGCACGTTGGTCTGCCTCCCGGTAAGCGCGCCGCGATGGCAGGCGCCGAAGAGCGCGGCCGCGGCAAGCGCGAAGAAGCCGGTGAGAATCGTGCGGTCGTCGGGCGGATACGTGAGTTGGTTGGCGAAGAGCACGGCTTGCACCATGGCCAGGGAGAGAGCGCCGAAGCCGGCCAGCATCCAGGTATAGCGCGGCTTCCAGGCCGTGGCCAGATGGTCGATCGAAAACGCGGCCAGCGCGGCGGCGGCGAATTGAAAGAGCACGATTGCCGATGCCGGCGTGCGCGCCTTGTCCAGTTCCGGGATCACGGCGTAGAGCGCGCCCTGAGCAACGCTGTTGTTGGCCAGCGCGTAGAGTAGCGCCGCCAGGCCCAGCGCGGCCAGCAACCGCACTCGCGGGTCGCGCCAGAGCGACGCAAGCGCGAGCAGCGCCAGGGAGAAGGCGGTGACGCCCAGGAATGGGTCCGAGTGGGTTCGAATGCCGGGGAAGACAATCCCGAAGAGGCTGATCGCGCCAAGGCTATAGTGGGCCTGCACGCTGTAGGGCACCGGTTGCTTCCAGGTAAGCGGCTCCGGCGCGCCGACCCAGCGTTTGGCCAGATGTCCGTATTCGTAGGCCGGCAGGGTTTGCAGTGCACTCGTCAGGGCGGCGAAGAGCAGCGCGAGCGCCGCGGCGCGAATCAGGCGGCGGTCTCTGGCCGCGAGGTAAATCCAAATGCCGGCCCAGGCGAGCGCCGTGAAGATGGGGATCTGATGATGCCCGCTGAGGAACGCGATGCCCAGGAACATGCCGGAAAGGGCGGCGCTGGCGATGGGGCGGGCGCTGCGCGCGGCGCGCAGTTGGAACAGAAAGATCAGGGGAATCCAGACCGCGCCATTGATCATCTGCGGCCAGCCCGTGGTGCCCAGATAGCCGGAGAGGCTGAAGATCAGACCGCCTGCCAGGGACGCGCTGCGGGAAAGCGAAAAATTGCGGCAGAACAGGTAGCAGAACCCCGCGGCCATCAGGTGGATGATCACGAAATACCAGGCCAGCGCCCAGTTGGCGATGTGGCCGTTCTGCAATGGCATTGCGAAGAGCAGCCAGTTGAGCGGGTATGCCGAGCCGGGTTGCGCCTGCCCCAGCAGTGGCTGTCCCGCCCACAGATACGGATCCCACAAGGGAATGCGCCCGGCGTGCCACTCCTGCGCCTGCACGTGGAACCATGGCAATACCTGCTCGGCCAGGTCGGGGCCGCTCATCCAATCGAACTGCCGGGTGAAGGTGAGCTTCCAGTAGAAGCCCGCCATCAGCAGGAATAGTAGGGCGGCGATGCGCAGCCGGCTACTCGATACGGAAAGTGGCATGTTCCAGTATCGCCGCCTCCTGCTCTTCCACGCCACGTACATCGCCCCAAAGCGGACCGCGATGCAGGCGTCCGGCGAATTCGTCGAGACGGGAAGACAGACCTATCGCGTACACTTCGACGCGGCCGTCGTCCAGATTACGGGCATAACCGGTAAGTCCGAACTCCGCGGCAGCGCGCTGGGCGAAGTTCCGATAACCCACGCCCTGCACCCGTCCGCGCACCCACCAGCGGCGGGCGTTTAATACTTCGGAACGCTGGGGTCGACCTGATCGCTCCACGCCAGAATGCCGCCCTTCATATTGCGAACGTGTTCGAAGCCGTTGGCCTTCAGGACGCCGCACGCGCGTGCGCTGCGCATTCCGCTCTTGCAGTGGATTACGATATCGGCCGTGGGGTCGAGTTCATCGAGGCGGCGGCCGATCTCTCCCAGCG
>CAIRBY010000459.1 GCA_903876865.1 uncultured Acidobacteriia bacterium | reverse complement strand
GGATGGCGTGGTCCCGCGCACGCAGATCGCGCCCACGCTCCACTTCATCGGCGAAGTCTCGCGCCGCACCGGGCTCACCATCAGCAACATCTTCCACGCGGGCGATGGCAATCTGCACCCGATCATTCTCTTCAACGCGCGCGTACCCGGGGAGATGGAGCGCGCCCGTGCCGCCGGGGAAGAGATCCTGACATGGTGCATTCAGTGCGGCGGCTCGATCACGGGCGAACACGGCGTCGGCATGGAGAAGAATGAGTTGATGGCGGTGCAGTTCCCGCCCACTACGCTCGAGACCATCCGAAACCTGAAGCTGCTCTTCGATCCCGACGCGCGCCTCAACCCCGGCAAAGTCCTGCCCACCGGACGCGGCTGCCTCGAAATCCGGCAGACGCCGCTCACCCCCGGTCCGCTGCCGTATTGAAGAGCGGAGTTGGCAGGCGGAAACGCCTACCCTACTTCGAGGGCGCACCAGTAGGGCAGGCGCTTTCGCCTGCCAGCTCCTGCCTCTCCTTTTTCACTGTTTTCCAGGAAGCTGTAAACCCTGCCGCTACGCCCGGCGGCGCATCTCGGCGCGGGCTTCGTCTTCCGCCGTTTTCGCCCGCTCGGTCGCCCGTTTGTCGTGCAGTTTCTTGCCCTTAGCCACCGCGATCTCGCACTTGATCTTGCCGTTCTTGAGGTAGATCTTGGTCGGGATCAGCGAGAGGCCCTTTTCCCGCGTAATTCCCTGTAGCTTTTCGATTTCCCGCTTGTGCAGCAACAACTTACGGTTCCGCACCGGGGGGTGGTTGTCGCGGTTGCCGTGCGAGTAGGCGCTGATGTGGGCGTTCAGTAGCCAGGCTTCGCCATCCAGGATGTTGGCGTAGGCGTCCACCAGCTGGATCTTGGCGTCCTTGGCCGCCTTTACCTCGGTCCCGGTCAGCACCATGCCGCATTCGAAGCGGTCGGACAGGAAATAGTCGTGACCGGCTTTGCGGTTCGCGCTCAGAATTTTGAACTGGTAGTCGTCTTTGGCGGCCAAAATTTGACCTCAACGCGTGGAAGCCTAACTGCGTCAATGAGTTTAGATGATTCCCTCGATGGAAGCAGGAGAGAATCGTGAACTTAAGTTTATCACGTGGCCTCGCCGGGAGGCCTAGAGTGCGCCCAACTATGTATCTTTTCAATCGCTTAACCGCGGTCGTATTGACCGCCGCGTTGCTCGGACCGGTTCTGCCGCTCCAGGCAAAGACCAAGAAGGGCGATAAGTTTCTGGCCGAAGGCCGCGTCCACGAGCAGAAAAAAGAATGGGACGCCGCGCTCGACTGCTTCGATAAGGCCCTCTCCGAAGACCCTGCGGAGATCGTCTACCAGATGGCCGCCACCAAGGTCCATTTCCAGGCCGCGCAGTCCCACGTGGATAAGGGCATCAAAGTTCGCGCCACCGGGCAGTTGGGCGATGCCATGGCCGAATTCCAGAAGGCCTACGCCATCAACCCCGGCTCCGCCGTCGCCGTGCAGGAGATTCGCCGCACCACCGAGATGATCGACCGGGAACGCCAGCGCGTCGAAGTCACCGGGAAGGAATCCGAGCCGAAAGAGCGTGCCCTCACCCCCTCCGAACGCGCCCGGAAAGAGACCGACGATCGCATCGACCGCATGTTGCCGGTGCCCGAACTCAAGCCGATGGATCCCAACCCGATCCACCTGCGCATGAACGGTTCGCCCAAACTGCTGTTTGAGACCGTGGCGAAGGTCGCGCTCATCAATGTGATCTGGGACCCGGAATACCAGTCGCAGACCAAGGGAAACGTGCCGGTGGAATTTGAGAATTCGACCCTCGAAGAGGCCCTCGATTATCTTGCCGTCATCACCAAAAGCTATTGGAAGCCGCTCTCGCCCAACACCATCTTCATCACGATGGATAACCCCAACAAGCGCCGCGATTACGAAGAGCAGGTCGCCAAGGTTTTCTATCTGAACAATGTTTCCAGCGCGCAGGAGCTGCAGGAAATTGTCAACGCGGTCCGTTCCGTGGCCGATATCCAGCGCTTCTTTCCCTACAACTCGCAGTACGCCATCATCGCCAAAGGCAGCGCCGATCAGGTCGCTCTGGCGGAGAAGATCCTGCACGATCTGGATAAGCCGAAGAGCGAAGTGGTGGTGGATATCATCGTGATGGAAGCCAGTTCCGTCTATTCGCGCCAGCTTACTGCCGCCATCGCCTCCGCCGGACTCAATCTGCCCGGCAGCTTCACCCCGCGCAGCGGCTTGCAGGTGGTGAATAACGCCACCACGACCAGCGCCACCACCACGACCAATACCGGCACCACTGCCACGGGCACCACGACCACCACTACGCCGGGCACCACGACCACCAGTTCCAGCGCGACCTCGGTTCCCTTTGCCAATCTGGGCCGGCTCTCTTCGGCGGATTTCTCCACCACCATTCCGAGCGCCCTGCTCCAGGCGGTGCTGAGCGATGCCAGCACCAAAGTGCTGCAATCCCCGCAACTCCGCGCCGTGGATAACGTGAAGGCCACCCTGAAGATCGGCGACCGCCAGCCGACCGCCACCGGCAGTTTCCAGCCCGGCGTGGGCGGTGTGGGCATCAACCCGCTGGTCAACACGCAGTTCACCTTCATCGATGTCGGCGTCAACGTGGAAATCACGCCGCGCGTCCACGATAACGGCGACGTCTCCCTGCACATCGATCTGGATATCTCCAGCGTCACCGGCCACGTCAACCTGGGCGGCATCGATCAGCCCATCATCGGCCAGCGCAAAGTCTCCCACGACATCCGCATGCCGGAGGGCGCCATCCAACTGCTGGGCGGCCTCACCTCTTACTCCGACACCAAGACCAGGACCGGCATTCCGGGTCTGGCGAACATCCCCATTCTGGGACGGCTCTTCTCCGGCGAAAGCGTGGAGCGCCAGCGCCAGGACCTGATGATCGCGCTGATTCCGCACATTGTGCGCCGGCCCGATTACACCGCCGAAAACCTGCGCGGCATCGCCGTGGGCAACCAGGCTGGCGTACACGTCAGCTATGGCCGCAAAACCGGCGCCGAGACCCCCGCGGTCCCGGGCGCCGCCGCACCGAAGAAGGACGAACCCGCAACCGCCGCGCCGAAGAAGGATGAGGCCACCACCGCGCCGGCAACCACTACGCCGGCCGGGCCGGCTCCGCCCGACTCCGCGCCCGCCGCAACCACGACCACTCCCGGGGCTCCGCCTCGGCCCCCCGCGGCGCCTACCGGCATGATGCCGCCCGCCACGGCTCCGCCGATGG
>CAIRBY010000458.1 GCA_903876865.1 uncultured Acidobacteriia bacterium | reverse complement strand
CGGCGATCTGGCGCTGGATTCGGGGAGCGCCAGCCTCGTGCTTTTCGGAATCCAACCGGATCCGGACTCGGACCCTCGAACGGAACTGCGCACGCTCAGCGGTTCCCAGCGCGTCGGCATGGTTTCGGGCCGGCCGCTGATCATTGAAGGCCGCAAGGTCTGGGGAGGCTCCGCGGTGGCGATGCCGCTGCGCAACGAACCGGGCGTCGATGGCCTGATGCCGCTCAGCCTGTTCAAGTCCATCTACGTCTGCAACTCGGAACGCTACGTCCTCTTCAACTGAGTTCGGCGATTTACTGCCCGCGACTGGTTGCGAGTTTTCCAGAACGAAGCTATCCTGATACCCACAGGAGGGGCAGATGCCTAAATTTCTAATCGAACGAGAGATCCCGAAAGCTGGAGAGCTGACTCACGAGCAATTGACGGGAGTCGCGCAGAAATCCTGCGCCGTGCTGCGCGAGATGGGGCCGAGTATTCAGTGGATCCAGAGCTACGTGACCGCGGACAAGCTCTACTGCGTCTACCTTGCGCCCGATGCAGCCGCGATTCGCGCCCACGCCACGGCCGGCGGATTTCCCGCCAATGTGATCTCGGAAATCAAGACGATGATCGACCCGACCACCGCCGAAGGCTAGCTCCGTTGTAGGGCAGGCGGAAACGCCTGCCCTACTGTGAGGGAGTCAGAAACCTCTGCAGGCGCTCGACCCCTTGCTCGTGCGTCAGATACTCGCCTCTTTGCAGCGCATCTTCGCCGAGTCCTACGGTTTCGCGAAGGTGCGCCGTATCTTCGAACTCGCTATTCATCACTTGCGGCGGGGCAGGCCGGTGCGGGAGTCGGTGTTGGGGTCGGCGGCCGGGGGGAGGCCGTTGCGGGGGGGCTGGTAGTTGCCGAAGTTGAGTTCGCTTTCGCTGAAGCTGATCGGCCGGTCGAGCACCATTTCGAGAGTGCTGCCGCGGGTAAGCACGGCATCGGGACCGCGCGAGGCGAGCACGCCGATCATGCCGGCGGCGGCTCCGGCGGCGGCGCCAATGCCCGCTCCCATGCCGGCGTGTCCGGCCACATTGCCTACGATCACGCCTACGCTGGCTCCGGCTCCCGCGGCTTCGCCAACGGTCCTGGCGTCGCCGCCCTTATTGCCTTCGCTGCGGACCACGCCTTCGGTGCGGTCCAACTCGTCTTTGTTCGTACCATCCATGCTGCCGATGCGGCCGCGGAAATCGCGCGTGACGCCGTTGGGCAGGGTGAGCGTATCGAAGCGGACATAGAGTTCGCCGCGGCCTTTGACGCGCCCGGGCTTCTTGATCTCTGTGACGGTGCCGGCCACGTAGCTGCCCACGGGGACCACGATGCGGCCGTTGACGAGGATGGGGAAGACGGTTTCCAGATAGACGCGATCGCCGGCGACGGAATGCTTGGTGCTGATGCTGTTGATCAGGCTGAGCGGGACCCTGGTGCCGAATTCCACGGTGAAGGCGACCGGTTTGGGCGCCGCCATCGAGGCATCCTGCGCGCGCAGGCTCACGCCACACAACCCCGCGGCGAATATCATTGCCAGTATCGACTGCCACTTCATCCGAAACACTCCTATCCCCTAGCCTATCTGTTTAACGTGTGAACTGTACGGAAAGTTGCCGAAATCGCTTCACTGGACGGGCAATTTGAGGCCGGCTGGGGCGGTGGCGCCGCCGGCCGAGACCAGGATTTCGGGGTCGGGCGGGGTGCCGGAGGGGAGGAAGAGGTTGATCTGGTAGAGTCCGGCGGAGCCCGGGGTGAGCCCGGCGTATTTGATCAGGGAAGGGTCGAGGGGGGCGCCGGCGAGGGTGACTTTGAGGGTCGAGAGGGTAGCGGGGATCATCTGCCCGGGGTAGTTGGGGATCTCGGTGGCGGCGGGGTTGGGAGAGGTCGTGCCGAGCCCGGTGAGGTAAAGCACCACGGTATCGCCGGTATGGGCGGGGGCGGCGGCGGTCAGCAGTTGCCCGGCGGCGCTGGTGGCGATGGCGTAGCCGCTGGCGAGGGGGAAGAGGGCGGGCGCGGCGGGCAGGAGCGTGACGGTGATATAGGGTCCGCTGAGCCCCTCGGTGACCACGCGGATGGTAGCCTGTCCGGGCAATTCCACCGCGGGCAGGACGAAGTTGATCTGGGTGGCGGAGACGAAGAGCATGCCCACGGGTTGATCCTGCACGTAGACGCGGACGAAGTTCAGTTCGGGCGGGAGGCAGTGGCCGGAGATGGCGCCACAGGCAACTAAATCAGTGGTTTGGAGGGCGTACGTGGAACGAGCGAGATCGGCGCCGAAAATCGACAGAACGGACCCGGGAGCGAACGGACCCGCCGCGAAATTCGAGGCATTCACAATCCCGGCGGCGGTGTAGGACGGTCCAGCCCCCCGGGCCGCCCCGGCACAAAGGAACGCCAGTGCCAGATAAGTTCGAAACACTGAAATCTATTGTATTCCTTTGGCGGGCGGCAAATATCCCGTTATATCCGAGTAGGCTACACTGAAACTATCCCGTCCGACTTTTTGCGGACGTACTGCGTCTATTGACAAGGAGCCAGAGAATTTGATCTTTCGGGCGGTCGAAGATACCGACCTGATTCGCCAGGCGGCCAAGGGCAACGTGGAGGGCTTCAACCTCCTCGTCTCGCGGTGGGAGAAGCGTGTCTATAACTATCTCCTGCGCATCACGGCCAACCGGGAAGACGCTCTGGACTTGACGCAGGACACGTTCTTGAAGGCTTATCAGAACCTCCGCAAACTCGACGATCCCGGGCGCTTCGCCCCGTGGCTCTACCGCATTGCGCACAACGAAGCGTACAGTATGTTCCGCAAGCGCAGGCCGGAGACCGATGTGGATGAGATCGAGCCGGAATCGACGGGGAACAAAGTGACGGTGGGGGGCAGCAGTGTGTTCCCGATCGAACTTTCCCTCGCCGTGACCAGCGCATTGGACCGCCTCTCGGTGGATCAGCGCGAGGCGGTGGTGCTGAAGGTGTATCAGGGCTTCAAGTTTGAAGAAATGGCGGAGATTCTCTCCTGCCCGGTTTCGACCGTCAAGTCGCGTCTGTATACCGCGCTGGAATTGCTCAAAGTGGAACTGGCTCCGGTCCGTACATCGGTGAACGCAAGAGGTCTGTCATGAGTTGCTCGCCATTTGATTTGAAGGATTACTTCCTGGAAGAGTTGCCCGCCGCGCAGCGTGCGCAGGTGGAAGGGCACGTGCGGCAATGCGCCGGATGCCGGGAAGAACTGGAGCGGCTGCAGATGACGCGGAGCGCGCTGTTCAGCCTGCGCGACGAAGAGATTCCGCAGCGGATCGCGTTTGTGAGCGACCCGATCTTCGAGCCCTCGGGAATGCGCCGGTGGCTGGGCGGCTTCTGGGCATCCACGGCGCGGCTGGGGTTTGCCTCGGCGGCGATGCTCTCGATTTCGATTTTCTATTTTGCTGCAACTCGTCCGGCTCCCGCGCCGGAACGCGCGGCGGTCCCTACCATGGCCGCCGCGTCTCCTAATCCTTCCCTCACGCAGGAACAGGTGGACCGCCAGATTCAACAGGCGGTGGTGAAGGCGGTGGCGGATGTGGAAGCGCGGCAGGACGCCCGCACCACGCTCCTCACGGCGGCTTTGGAAGCGCGCCTGGGCGAAGCGCGCAAGAGCCTGCAACTGGCCGCGGATGAATACGAATTGAGCCGCAAGCGGTCGCAGACCGTCACGGCGGACCTGCTGACCATTCCGCGCGAGCGCGGAGAAATCCAATGATATCCGCAGCGCGAGCGCGGAGAGGTTTCATGATATCCGCAGCGCGAGCGCGGAGAAGGGCAATGCAGTGCGTCGCAGCTTTCGCGCTGGTGAGCCTGATGCCCGCATGGGCGCAGATTGCGACGCCGCAGGCGCTCACCGCGTCCGCCAGCAATGCTCCGGTGGTGACCGCGCAGAAGGCGCCGCGCGTGCCGATGCAGACCATCCGCGAATTGGAGCGCAACTTCAACGGGCGCGTGCGCGCCACCGTGGTGACGGATCAGCCGCTCGACCTGGTGGGCGATACGCGCGGCATTCAACTGGAAAACTATGGCATCGTGTTCACCACTGAAGTCAGCCTGGGTGTGGTCAACCTCTTCGGCCAGACGATCACGAAAGAACTGGCCGAGCGCGTGCACAAAATGCGCCTGGACCGCATGCCGGTCCTGAAGGCGGCGATGAAGGAAATGATGCGAAGCATGGGCACGGCGTGCACGCAGATTCCGAGCGACCAGCAACTGATACTGGCGGTGCGGCTCTACTACGGCTCGTGGGAAGACACCACGGGGATGCCGGCACAGATCGTGATGAAAGCAGACCGCGCGTCCGCCGTCAAAGGCATCGTGGAAATGGAAGAACGCTAGTGGCAGCCACGCTCCCCCCTCATCCCAACTCCGAAGCCAGCGAAGGCAGCGGTCCGCGTTTTCAGCGCATCGGCGAAATTCTGCTGGAGCGCGGCAAGATCGCGGCGGAGGATATCGACCGCGCGCTGGAACTGCAATTGGAGCGCGGCGACAAGCTGGGCAAGATCCTGGTGGATATCGGCGTGATCGCGCAGCGCGACGTGCTGGCGGCGTTGAGCGATCAACTGGAGGTGCCGCTGGTGACGGTGGACGGCGCGCCGCCCTCGGCTCCGGAAATCGAAGGGCTTTCGCAGCGCTTCCTGCGCCAGTGCAAGGCGTTCCCGATCGGGTTGAACGACAACGTTCTGACGATCGCGATGGCGGACCCGCTGGATTTCGAAACCATCGCGGCGGTGCGCGCCTTCAGCGGTCTGGAAGTGCACACCGCGCTTGCGAGCGAGCAGGAGATTCTGGACGCGATCGACCGCAACTACGGCGAGAGCGAACAGCGCGCGTACGCCGAGGGCGAAGACGAGACGGGCGCGGACCTGGAACACCTGCGCGACATGGCGAGCGAGGCTCCCGTGATCCGGCTGGTGAACGCGATGATCGCCGAGGCGATCGAGATGCGCGCCAGCGACATTCACATCGAGCCGTTCGAGAAGGAGTTCCGCATCCGCTTCCGCGTGGATGGCGTGCTGTTCAACCAGGAGCCGCCACCGCGCGAATTGAAGGCCGCCATCATCAGCCGCCTGAAGCTGATGGCGAAGTTGAACATCGCGGAGCGGCGCATGCCGCAGGATGGCCGCATTAAGATCAAGGTGGTGGGCCGCGAAGTGGATTTGCGCGTTTCCACGCTGCCCACGCTGTATGGCGAGAGCGTCGTGATGCGCCTGCTGGACCGTTCGGCGGGCGATTTCTACGATCTGCGGCGGCTGGGTTTCGACGATCATATGCTGCGGCAGATGGAGCACTTCACGAGCCTGCCGCATGGAATTTTTCTGGTGACGGGACCCACGGGCAGCGGCAAATCGACCACGCTGTATTCGGCGCTGAAGCGCATCAACCTGCCGGACAAGAAGATCATCACGATTGAAGATCCGGTGGAATACCAGATGGACGGGATCAACCAGATCCACGTGAATCCGCAGATCGGGCTGACGTTTCCGATGGGGCTGCGGCACATTGTGCGTCAGGATCCGGACGTGATCATGGTGGGCGAAATCCGCGACCGGGAAACGGCGGACGTGGCGATCCGCGCGGCGCTCACGGGCCACCTGGTGTTCTCTACCCTGCACACGAACGACGCGCCGAGCGCGATCACGCGCCTGACGGATATGGGCGTGGAGAATTACCTGATCACCAGTTCGGTGGTGGCGGTGCTGGCGCAGCGGCTGGTGCGCGTGATCTGCGAGCACTGCAAGCGGCCCAACGGTACGGCGCTTTCCCCGGAAGGCGACGTGGTGGATACGTGGAAGGGCGCGGGCTGCGAAGCCTGCAACGGCCGCGGCTACACTTCGCGCATGGGCATCTTCGAGCTGATGGAGTTGACGGACGAGATGCGCAAGCTGATCATGAACAACGCGGACGCGGCGGTGCTGACGCGCGCGGCGCGCAGCAACGGCATGCGCAATCTGCGCGAAGACGGCTGGCGCAAGATCAAAGATGGCGTCACCACGGTGGAAGAAGTGCTGCGCGTCACGCAGGAGTTTTAGGGACGCACATGATTCCATGGCGCGCTTTCACATGCGAGTTAAGTAGTAGGGCAGGCGCTTTCGCCAGCCAACCCGGGCTCCGGCTTTCCGTTGG
>CAIRBY010000457.1 GCA_903876865.1 uncultured Acidobacteriia bacterium | reverse complement strand
GCCGCGCGCATATCCGCCCGGAATATTCCGTGAGCTGGCTGGTGGCCGCCGTGGCCATGCTGATTCTTTCGCGCGCCCACCCGCTGCTCGAAGCCGTGCGCGATCTCACCGGACTGCCCGATTCGCCGCTCACGCTCTTCCTCCCGGCGGGCGGCCTCTTCGTGATCATGTTCTTCCGCTTCTCCGTCATCCTCTCTCACTTGCGCGACGACAATATCGCGCTGGCGCAGCGCGTCGCCATCCTCGAATATCATTTGCAGAACCTCAAGAACCATGAAAACCAAGAAGCCTAATCCGGGCGCGGCAGAGAGTCAGATCGCGTCTCCGCCGGCGTCACCGATGCCGTGGATGCCGTGGGCGGTGGCCGCCGCCGCGCTCGTCGTGTTGCTCTGGGCCTATGGCCCCGTGATGCATTCCGTCTTTCTCTTCGATGACACCAAGCAGATGTTCGCCCTGCCCTCCGCCACAGAGCCTCTGGGTTCCTGGCTCGGGCAGGTGCGCCCCGCGCTCATGTTCACCTACTGGGTGAACACGCTGATCTCGCTCGAAGACACTACTTCGTACCACGTCTTCAACCTGCTGATCCACGCGCTCACCGCGCTCTTTGTGTGGCTCGCGCTGCGCCGCCTGCTGGAGTGGGCGGAGGTGGAGGAATCGCGCCGCGCGCCCTTCGCCGCCTTCGGCGCGCTGCTGTTTCTCTTCCATCCGCTGCAGACGGAAAGCGTGGCCTACATCTCCGGACGTTCGGAATCGCTCTGCGGCATGTTCGCGGCCGCCTCCTTCGCCGCGTTCGTGTGCCGCCGCGCCGCCGCCATCTCCTGGGGAACCACGCTGCTGGTGGTGGCGCTGTTCGGCGCCGCCGTGCTCAGCAAAGAGCAGGCGGTGGTGCTGCCCGTGCTCTTCCTGCTGACGGACCTCTGGTGGAATCAAGCGTGGAATAAAGAAGGCGCGCTGCGCGCCACGCTGGCCAACTGGAAGCTCTACGCGCTGCTCCTGGCGGGCGCCGCCATGGGAGTGTGGCGCTTCTGGGAACTGATTCTCGGCCGCAACACCGGCGGCAGCGCCGGCTTCTCGCTCAAAGACTTCACCTGGTATCAATACCTGTTCACGGAGTTCCGCGCCATCGTCACCTACGTGATCAACTTCCTCTTCCCGGCGCAGCTCAATGTGGATTGGACCTTCCCCATCTCGCACACCATCTTTGAGTACGGCGCCATCGTCTATCTGGTGCTGCTGGTGGCGCTGGCCGCGGCGGCGTGGTGGTTTCGCAAGAGCTTCCCGCTCGCCGGCTACGGCTACCTGCTGTTCCTGGTGCTGCTCTCGCCCACCTCCAGCATCCTGCCGATTCAGGATCCCATCGCGGACCGCCGCATGTACCTGCCCTCGGTCGGCCTGATCCTGGTCGCGATCGATCTGCTGCGCCGCCTGCAACTGGAGCGCAAAGCTCTGATCGCGTGCGGCGCCGTGCTGCTGCTGGTCGCGGCCGCGGCCACCCATGCGCGCGCGGAAGTGTGGAGCGAACCCGTGAGCCTCTGGCAGGATACCGAGCGCAAATCGCCCGAGAAGGTGCGCGCCCACTTCCAACTGGGCTTCGCCTATTTCGAACAGGGCCGTTTCGATCTGGCCGTCACCGAGTTTGAAAAGACCGCGAGCCTGCGTCCGCCTACAGCCGACCTGCTGCTCGATTGGGGCCTCGCCTACGATGGCCTGCACCAGCCCGAACTGGCGCTGGCGAAACTGCGCGAGGCCGCGAAGCTGGAGCCGAGCGCGCAGGTCTACACGCAACTCGCCAAGGTTTACGCCGGCAGCGAACGCTGGCCGGAGGCGCTGGACGCGCTGGCCTCGGCCGAGAAGGCCGACCCGCGCTACCCCATCACCTACGTCTTCCGCGGCAAGATCTTCCTCAAGAGCAACCGCGCGGCGGACGCCATCGCGGAATACCAGAAGGCGCTCGCCATCGACCCGCGCGTGCAGGACGGGCAGCACGATCTCGCGATCGCGCAGGCGATGCTGCGCACGGGCAAGTAGCATGGCGCTGCGCATCGGCGTCAACGCGCTGTACCTGATTCCGGGCGGAGTCGGCGGCACGGAAATCTATCTGCAGTCGCTGTTGCAGGCGCTGGGGGAGATCGATCGCGAGAACCAGTATTTCCTCTTCACCAATCGCGAGACGGGCGAGGCTCTGGGACCGTCGCAGGCGAACTTCACGATTGTGCCGCAACGGGTGTGGGCCGTGAATCGCGTCGGGCGTCTGTTGTGGGAGCAGACCAAGCTGCCGCTTGCCGTGCGCCGCTTGCGGCTGGACGTGCTCTTCAACCCCGGCTTCACCGCGCCCATTCTCTGCCCCTGCCCGCAGGTCACGGTCTTTCACGATCTGCAGCACAAGCGCCACCCGGAATATTTTCGCTGGTTCGATTTACCCTTCTGGAATTTTTTTCTCTATGCGAGCATCAAGGTGTCGCGGCTGATCATTGCCGTCTCCGGCGCCACGGCGGACGATCTCGGGCGCTGGTACCGCCTGCCCGAGGCGAAGCTCCGCACCATACCCTCTGGCGTGGATCCCGTCTTCTTCACGCTGGCGGCGCGGCGCAAGCCGGAGAAATTCCTGCTGGCGGTTTCCACTCTGCATCCGCACAAGAATCTGGACGGCCTATTGCGCGCCTATGCGGAGTTCCGCAAACTGCACCCGGAGTACCGGCTGATCGTCTGCGGCATGCACGGCTTCTTCAGCGGCGAACTGCACGCGCTGCGCGAGCGGCTGGATCTGGGCGAGAGCGTCGAATTCCCGGGCTGGATTCCACGCCAGGATCTCTACGACCTGTATACGCGCGCCGCCGCGTTCCTCTACCCGAGCTTCTTCGAAGGCTTCGGACTGCCGGTCCTGGAAGCGCTCGCCGCGGGGGTGCCCACGGCGTGCTCGGCGGTGGAGCCGATGGATTCGATCGCAGCCGGTGCGGCGCTCAAGTTCGATCCCAAGGATGCCTCCGCCATCGCGGGCGCGATGCACCGGTTGGTGAGCGACGAAGCGCTGCGGCAGCGGTTGGCGGCAGCGGGTCCGCGGCGCGCGGCCGAGTTTTCCTGGCGCACGACGGCGCGGGGCGTGCTCGATTCCCTGATCTGGACCTCGAAGTGCTAATAATAAAAAGCAAGGGGTGAAAGATGTCTAAGGTAACCGTTCTTTTGGCCGCCACATTGGTGGCGTCTGTTTGCGCGAGTGCGCAATCCTTCCCGCGCCGCGCCACCATCACCGGCGGTGGAGGCGGCGGCGGAAAATGCACGATCGAGGTGGTGGTGGATGGCGCCGCCGACGTGGAAATTCGTGGCGATCAGGCTGTGCTGCGGAATCTGCAGGGGCGCGCGCCGGAGTGGCGCCGCTTTCAGTGCAACATGCCCATGCCCGTGAACCCGCCCAATTTCCGTTTCCAGGGCATCGATGGCCGCGGGTTGCAGGTGCTGAGCCGCGAACCGCGCGGCGGCAGCCCCGCGATCGTTCACATTGAAGATAAGGACAACGGGTCGGAAGGCTATACGTTCGATCTGACCTGGGGCGGCGCGATTTCCGTGAGCCCCGGACCGCGTCCCGTGGGGCCGCGCGACCGTGACCGCGACCGCATGCCGAGCCGCCGCTACACTACCGAGCAGGCCG
>CAIRBY010000456.1 GCA_903876865.1 uncultured Acidobacteriia bacterium | reverse complement strand
CGAGTTCCTTGGGGTCTTTGATGCCCTGGCGGTAGATCTTGTTCTGGGTGGTGCGCAGCATGCTCGGCAGTTCGATGCCGATCTCGGGATAGTCTTCGATGGCGCGGCGGATGAACTTGTACTCCCAGACTGGTTCGCCCTGGATATAGAGGATGCGCGGCTTGCGCGCTTCCACGTTGACCACGCGGGTGATCTTGTTGTTGGCCTGATTCTCTTCGCCGCCGACGGGGTCCACAGAGATTTCCAGGGTCTTGGGCCCGGCGCCGCCGCCGTTGAAGACCAGGGTTTCGGTCTGCTGCTGGCCGTTGTCCTTCATGGTGATGTCCTGGGAGACCAGGACTTTGCCGCTCTCTTTGACGCTGAGTTTGGCCTTGCTGCCGCTCACGCCCCAACTCTGGAGGGTGACGATGGCGGTCAGTTTGGAATCCGGCAGGGCGCGCGCGGGCACCACGGCATCGAGGACTTCGACGTCTTTTTCGGGATGCTCTTTGCCGAAGCCGATGGTGTGGATGGGAATGCGCTGGCGGCGGATGGCGGCGATGGTGGCGAGATCGATGCCGCCGGAATTATCCGCGCCATCGCTCAGCATCACGATGGCGCCGAGGGGGAGCGAAGAGGATTCCTGGAGGACGCGCTCGAGCGTGTCGCCGAGGCGGGAGGCGGTGGCCTGTCCGGAGAGCTGGTCGGCCTTCTGGATGCGCTCGGGCTCGGCGCCAAACTTGTAAAGTCTTACCTGGAAGCGATCGGTGAGGCCCTTGAGGACCCCGGAGTTGAGGACAGCCTGCGCGGCGGCTTCGCGGGTTCCCGCGGCATCCTTGATGGACATGCTGCGGGAATCGTCCACCAGAACCGCCACCACGTTCTGTTGGGGGCGGAGGGTGGCGATGCTGAGGGCGGGGTGCCAGAGTAGAAACAGGATCAGCGCGATGAGGCCGCTTTCGAGCAGCCAGATGGCCACGGGGCGCGCGCCGGTGAGCATTCCATGATTCCGCCGCACGTGCCAGAAGAGCGCGCCCGCCGCGGCCAGAATCGCAATTGCCAGCAGCCACAGCGGCCACGGCGTCAAGAAGACAAACTGGCCCTTATGAAAAATACTGGCCGGATATTTGAACAGAAGTTCGAACATGAAGTCCACGTCAGCGACACGCAGCGATAGGTATAGGGACGTGCGAGATGGAGTCTGGAGTTACAGACTTTCGGAAATTGGCGGGAAGTTCCACGATATGTGCAGCCCTCGCTTGATGAAAAGCATACCACGCTCATCCGGAGGCGGATATGGACTTCGGAGTGCTGTGGGGTATTGCGACAGGAAGCGTGCTTTGGTGGTGGTGGAGGCGGCGGTGGTCAGAGCTTGCGGACGGGTCCGGGGTTCTGTGCGACGAGCGAGTCGGAGGGGATTGAAAGGCGCCGGGCGCCGCTGGATTGGCGGCGCCCGGTCCGGTGGGGCTTTAGAATGCCAAGCGCAACCCGAGCTGAACGATGCGCGGGGAGTTGGTGGTGCTGGAGATCTGTCCGAAGGACCCGCTGGTCACGCTGATGGTGGGCGCGGCGAAAAGCGGGTGGTTGCACAGATTGAAGGCGTCGGCGCGGAACTGGAGCTTGATGTTCTCGCTGAAGCGGATGTTCTTGGTGGCCGAGACGTTGGCGTTGTTGGTGGCATCCACGCGGAGGTTGCTGAAGTAGCTGGAGAACGTCCGGTAGTGGTTGGTGTACTGCTGGGCGGAATTGGTATTGAACGCGGTGGTGTCGAACGTGTGATTGACGTTGTGACCATCCCAGTTGAGGTTGGCGCCGTTATAGATCACGTCGGCGTTCCAATTGACGGGCGCGCCGCTGTGATAGTTGTAGAGCGAAGAGACGGCCCAATCGCCGACGATGTGGTTGACGATTCCCTTGGCGCCGCCGAGGAAGTGCTTGCCGTGGCCGAAGGGGAGTTCGTAGAGGACGCTGATGCCGACGTTTTGGGGACGATCGTCGGCGGAGACGTGCTTTTCGAGCTTCATTTCGCCGGAGTTGAGGTAGCTGTTGGATTCCATCAGGCGGGAGTAGTTGTAGTCGAAGCTGAGCAGGAAGCCACGCGAGAGGCGGCGCGAGAGGCGCATGCTGAGCTGGTGGAAATAGCTGCCGCCGCTATTCATGTTGTTCTCGGTGACGCCGGAGAATTCGGGGAACTGGCGCAGCAGGTTTGAAACCGAGATGGTGGAACCGTTGAGCGAGGTTCCCGGCAGCAGGTTGGCGAGCGGGTTGGTGACGGTGGCGGAGAGCGCCGAGGCGTTGGCCACCTGCGCGGCATCGCGCGTCAGCGAGGTGCTCAGATACTTCACGGGCAGCGCGCCGAAGCTGAAGTTGTTGGTGAGGTGGATGCCGTGGTTGCCGATGTAGCCGACTTCAAGGGTGGTGTTCTTGCTGAGTTCCTGCTGCAGGTCGAAGGTCCAGCGGATGTTGTACTGGCGCAGCGTATCCGGATTGAGGAAGCTGATGCTCTGGCCGAGGTAGGTGTTGATGCCGTTGGCGGCGCCGGGCGGGAGTGAGATCCCGGTGGGGAAGGGGTTGCTCAGGCTCATTGCCGGCGTGAGGTAGCTGTTGTTGGTGGCGACCAGGGTAGTGGTGTTGCTGAAGCCCGGCTGCTGGGGCACGATCGGTCCGTAGACCGTATCGAAGAGTCCGGCGCCGGCGCGGATGACGGTCTTACCGTGCATGGCGGTGGGCGACCAGCTGACGCCGACGCGCGGGCTGAAATCCTTCTTCGACATTTTGGTGGGCGCGCGGTTGTTGGCATCGGCGAAGGTGAGGCCGCCGATGGCGTTAATGGTGGCATTGAGCAGCGGATTCTTGGCCACGAGCGTGGGATAGAGCGAAGCGTAGGCGGCATTGGCCTGGGCCGTGATGCCGTTGGTGGCGCCGGCGTTGAAGCCGTTGGAGAGGCGGTTCCAGCGCTCGGTGGTGGGGCCGTTGTATTCCCAGCGCAGGCCGAGGTTGATGGTCAGGTTGGAACGGACATGCCAATCGTCCTGCACGAAGGCGACTTCGTAGAGCGAATCGTTCTTGGAGGGCGCGTTGATGGTGTAAGCGCCGCTGGTGGGCAGGCCGAGCAGGAACTGCGCCATGCTGCCGCCGAGGGCGGGCGAACTGGAGGTGGAGTTATCCGCCTTGGTCCAGGATCCGGCGTCGAAGGTGTAAGAACCGGTGGAACCGCTCCAGCTGAGGTTGCTGAAATCCATCACGCGGTGTTCGCCGCCGAACTTGAGCGTGTGCGCGCCGGCGATCTTGGTGACACTGCCGAACATCTGGTAGATGTTATACGGCTGATCGGAGTAGTGCATGTTGGTGGTGGGGTTGGAGGAGAGGAAGCCATCCGCCATGGTGAAGACCGGCATCAGCTGCTTGGTGGCGTTGCCGGTGATGTAGGAGGGGAAGCCCAGGGTGGTGGAATCGAAGCCGAGGCTGCTCTGGTCGTAGTAGGCGCGGTAGCGGCTGAAGCCGAAACGCAGGTTGGCCACCACGGTCGGCGAGAAGGTGTGCACGTCATCCACCATGCCGCCCCAGATGGAGCGCGAGCCCACTTCACCGCGGGCGATGTTGTCGAAGAGAATGCCGGAGTTCTGGCTCCAGAAGCTGTTCTGGATGCTGGTGGTGAGGCGGTTGCGGCTGCTGAGATCGAAATCCAGCCTGCCGGAGAAGGCGTAATAAGAATTGTTCGTGGTCAGCGGGCTGAAGTAGTTGCTGGAATAATCCTTGGTGCCGTAGTTGTAATTCGGGCTGGGGATATAGGTCAGGTACTTCTGCGTGACGGGGTTCAGCCGGCTGGTGGGGATGATGTTGCCCGCAAACGGGGTGCGCTTGACGACGCTGCCGGAAAGCGCGGCAGAGGCGGGATCGTACAGCTGGTAGGTCGGCCCGATGGCCAGCAGTTCGGAGAAATCGCCGGTGCGTTCCTTGACGGTGGGCACGGTGGTGTACGTGGGCAGCGGTTCGCTGTTCTTGTGGCCCTCATAGTTGAAGAACCAGAAGACCTTGTTGCGCCCGTCGTAGACTTTGGGAATCCAGAGCGGTCCGCCGACGGAGGTGCCCCACTGGTTCTGCTTGAAATCGGTCTTCTGGCCGCCCGCGGCGTTGGTGAAAAACGGGGTGGCGTTGAGGCTGCGGCGTTCGTTGAACTCGGAGACCGCGCCGTGCAGGGCGTTGGTGCCGCTCTTGGTGATGATCTGCACGGTGCCGCCGCCGGCGCCGCCGAAGGACGCGTCCACGTTGAGCACATCTACTTTCACTTCGGCCACGCCGTCCACGGGCGGGCTGAAGCCGGCGCGCCGTCCGGTGATGCCGACGGTGCCGGTGATGGGCACGCCGTTGGTGAGCACTTCGTTATTGCCGTTGCCGGCGCCGCCCATGGCGAGGGCGGAGAAGCCGCCGTTTTCATAGGGGCGGTTCTGATCGCGGACGCCGGTGTTGATGACACCATACGCCATGACTGCCAGATCCATGGGAGCGCGCCCGTTGATGGGCAGATTCTCCACTTCCTTCATGGTGATGGATTGGCCGGCCGAGGCGGATACGGTCTGCAGCGGGGGAGCGTCCGAAGTGACGGTGACGCTCTCGGTAGCGGCGCCGATGGTCAGTTGAATATCCACGGCGAGGCGCGCGTTACTGGCGAGTTCGATGCCGGACTGCACGTATTTCTTGAAGCCGTTCACTTCGGCTGCGAGTTCATAGGTTCCGGGCAGCAGTTGCGGAATGGTGTAGAGACCTTCCGGGCCGGAAACGGTGGGGAAGCGTTCGTTGGTGTCGATCTTCGTTGCCGTAACCTTAGCGGCGGGAACGCCCGATCCGGCGGGATCGGTGATGCGTCCGGTCAACGTAGAACGGTATTCCTGCGCCTGCAAGCAACAGGCGGCGGCCAATAGTAAAGCAAGACTCCATCGCGACATAAAACCTCCAAAGGTTAAGACCCGTTACGCCCGCGCCCGCGAGGGCAAGGCAATATCCAGATATTTAAATCTTATTCCAATTGCATTGCGATTCGGTCCTGAATATTTACTCAGGCAGTGGAATTGGCGGGTAGTTCACGCGGACTTTCGGGGATTACTATGGGCTTGTGGCTGCGAAACGATCGATATGCGTACTGGTACTTACGCTCGCGGCGGGGCAGTCCGCGGCACAGACGGCAGCGCCCAACGCCAAGGTCACGTATCAGGACAGCCGGATCAGCGTGGAGCAGGTGGTGATCGCGCTCGCGCGACAGGTTGGGCTGGGCTACAACTGGAGGGAATCTCTGGCGCAGGCGAGTCCGGAGTGCCGGCAGGCGCTGCGCCAGGTCAGTCTGCGGGAGTTGCCGTTCGCCACGGCGATGCACCGGCTGCTGGATCCGGTGGGCCTCGACTACGAGTTGGAGAACGGCGAGGTGGTGCTCTTCCACGTGCAGACCGGCTTGCCGCCGGACGTGATGCTGGAGGCGGTCATGGTCAATCACGAGCCGGCTCCGCCGATCGCCGATCTTGCCGAGAGACTGGCGAAGAAGGTCAGCTATGCGAGCAGCGGGAAGAGCGTGCAGTATGTCGTGATCGATCTGGTGAAGCTGGTGGGATTGCGGTACAACTTCACTCTCTCGCTGGCCCTGAGCGATCCGTACTGCCGGCGGACCGTCGCCGAGTTTTCGGTGGCGAATCTGGCGTTCGGCAAGGCGATGGCGCGCGTGCTGAATCCGGTGGGGCTGCAGTTCCGGGTAGAGGGCGACGAAGTGGTGCTCTACCGGCGTTAGGCGGCGAATTTGCAGTTGCCCGCCACGGGACACTCTCCGCAGGCAGGGCCTGAGGTCTTGCAGAGCGATTTGCCATGCTCGCGCAGCAGCACGTGCGCTTCGGCCAGCGCGGTAGCGCCCTCCGGCAATTCGGGCGCAATCGCCTCCTGCACGGAGTGGTACATGGCCCCGTAGTTCTTCAGATGCACGCGCCCGTAGCCGATGCGCGTGAGCACGCGCAGTCCGTTGGATTCGAGGGGGAGTCCCGCCGCCATGCCGCAGAGAAGCAGGATCTTCGCGGCTCCGGGATCGCCGATGGTGGGGAAGAGCTTGAGCGCTTTCATGGCCTTCGGGTGGGGCCATGCGAGGATCTGCTCGAGATCGCCATCGAATTGGGTGAGGGTGATGCGGGCGCTCTCCTGCCAGCGGAAGACGCGCGTCTCCGGCCGCATTCCGCCGAGTTTCGCCAAGGGCAGCAGCAGTTCCTTGGGAGCTTTCCAGATGGCCTCGGCGGAGAGGCCGACCTGCGCGCGCAAGCCTTCGAAGACCTGCGCCCGCCGCTCGTCCGGCAACAGGTAGCAGGCGTTTTCCCAGAGCACCAGCTGGAAGGCTCCGCGGGCGGGCGGAAATTGCGGAGCGCCATAGTGGCGGCGCAGTTCCCCTAGCAGGACCGGCAACTGGCCCGGCAATACCGGCTGAAGCTTCATCCCGTCGATTGTATTACGCGCGCTGTCTGCCCGGACGCACTTGACACGACTTAATCACACTTAACCTCGGCGGGCGCAGTTCCGCCGTCATGATCGGGACATGATCGAGCCAAACAAGATGCTGCTGCAGCGTTGGGACTGCTACCGCCTTTCACGGCACAGTCTCTCGCGCCGCGGGCTTCCTGGCTACGGCGACGCTGGCGGTGGACCCGGACGCCGCTCCGGCAGGTGCAGGCATGGGTGGGCGGGGGCGCGGAGAACGGCGGGGATGAGGGCCGGGCGCAGAAAACTGGAACTTTCCGACCGGCCGCTGCAAGTCATTAATAGCAGGGCACACAGGCTGCGCCCCGCAATCCGCATAGGGAGGCTTGGATGAAATTCAAAGTTCTGATGGTTGGATGTGTGGCTGCGGCCGCGATGATGGCGCAACCCCCTGGTGGTATGGGGAATGGTGGTATGGGGAATGGTGGTATGGGGGGCGGCGGTATGGCGGGCGGCGGTATGGGCCAGCGCGGGCGCGGCATGATGGGCTTTGGCCCGGGCGGTCCCGGTGGCGGGGCTGGCGCGCAGCAGACTGTGACCGGAGCGCCCTATTCCGGCGTGGAGGTCCACAGCTTTCAGCAGGCACTGGCCAACGGCAACGTGATTCAACACCAGCAGACTACCAACGTCTTCCGCGATGCGCTGGGGCGTGTCCGCCGCGAGACCACCAGCACAACGCCGGAGGGTAAGACCGTGACGCGGGTTTCGATCACGGATCCGGTGGCGGGTGTGGTGCGGGAACTCGATACCACGCAGAAGATCGCGTTTGAGCGTCCGCTGCGCCAGGGTGGTCCGGGACGTGGAGCAGGGCGCGGTCCCAATGGCGGGGCTGGCACGCAGGGTGCGGGCGCAGGCGGAGGCCCGGCGCGTCCGCGGGGACAGGCGTCGGCCGCGGGTCCGGGTCCGGCGGCGGATCCGAATACGAAGCGCGAGACTCTCTCCGCGCAATCGATCAACGGCTTCCTGGCTTCGGGTTCGCGTGTGACGCGCACGATTCCGGCGGGACAGATCGGCAATACGCAGGCGATTCAGACGGTGCACGAGACCTGGATGATCGACGATCTGAAAGTGCCGGTGCAGACCAAGATGAGCGATCCGCGCAACGGCACCACGACGATGCAGCTGACCAACGTGCAGCGCACGGCGCCGGATGCTTCGCTGTTCACGGTGCCGGCCGATTACACGGTGAAAAAGGGCGGTCCGGGCGGCGGCATGGGTCGCGGCATGGGCGGCATGGGCATGGGTCGGGGTCCGAAAGCTCCGGGCGGTCCGGTCATCAAGCAGTAGCCCGTCGCTGGCGATTCAACGGTTTTCTTTGAAGCTGGCTCTACTTCTCTGGAGTTCGTCTTCATTACCCCCAAGGGGACGCGCCAAACGTCGCGTCCCCTTTTTTTGGTTTTCCCCCTCTTGCGGCCTCCGCCTGATAAAATTGAAGGAGCTTGATGTCCTCCTTCCCCACACAGTTTGCAATCGGCCCGGTTGTACTTGCGCCCGCCACGGTTCTGGCTCCCATGGCCGGTGTCACCGATACCGTATTCCGCCGCTTCATCCGCAATCTGGGGGGCTGCGGGCTGATCATGACGGAGTTCACCAGCTCGCACGGGGTGAGCGCCGCGATCCGGACGAGCAAACCGAATAAGACGCTGAAGCGCTATCTGGCCTTCGACCCGGACGAGCATCCGATCTCCGCGCAGCTTTTCGGCGCGGATCCGGCGGTGATGGCGGATGCGGCGCGGGTCTGCCAGGACCTGGGCTTCGACATTCTCGATATCAACTTCGGCTGCCCGGTGAATAAGGTGGTGAAGTGCAACGGCGGCTCGGGATTGCTGCGGGATCTGCCGCTGGTGGAGAAGCTGTTGCGCGCGGTACGGGGCGCGATCACCATCCCGTTCACGATGAAATACCGCGCCGGGTGGAGCGATAAAGACCTGGTCAACGTGGCCATGGCGAAGCTCGCCGAGGATTGCGGGCTGGATGCGATCGCGCTGCATCCGCGCACGCGCGAGCAGGGCTACGCGGGCAAGGCGGATTGGAGCCGGATCGCGGAAGTGAAGGCGGCGGTGAAGATTCCGGTGATCGGCAACGGCGATATCGTGACGCCGGAGGACGCGATCCGCATGCACCGGGAGACGGGCTGCGACGCGGTGATGGTGGGCCGGGGCGCGAGTTCCAACCCCTGGATTTTTCAGCAGATTCAGCAGTACCTGGCCACGGGCGCGTATGACGAGCCTTCCCACATGGATCGCTACCGGCTGATGCGCCAGTATTACGACATGCTGATTGCAAGGCGCGAAGGCGACTCGGTCGGCAAGATGAAACAGTTCGCTACGTATTTCACCCACGGCATCCGCCACGGCGCGCAGTTGCGCAGTTCGATTTACGCGGTGCACGATAGCGGCGCCATCCTCGAACTGGTGGATCGCTTCTTCGATGCCGAGCCGGTACACTCCGAACCGGTACACTCCGAACCTGCGCACTCCGAACCGGCGCACTCCGAACCTCTCCTGATCCCATGAAAAAAGTTCAACTGATCACCGATGGCGCCTGCCTCGGCAACCCCGGTCCCGGCGGCTGGGCGGCCGTGCTCCGCTACAACGAATTGAAGAAGGAAATGTGGGGTTCGGAGCGGCACACCACCAACAACCGCATGGAACTGACCGCCGCCATTCGCGGACTGGCCTCGCTGCGCGAACTCTGCGAAGTGGAGATCGTGACCGATTCGGAGTACGTTAAGAATGGCATCACCACGTGGATTCACAGCTGGAAGAAGAAGGGCTGGCTGACCGCCGCCAAGAAGCCGGTGGTGAATCAGGACCTGTGGCAGGAGTTGGATGAGCAGGTCGCCCGGCACAAGACCACCTGGACCTGGACCAAGGGCCACGCCAATCACGCCGATAACAACCGGTGCGACGAACTGGCCACGCGCGCCGCTCGCGACCAATCGGCCTCGAGTTGAATCTAGAAGGATGAAATGGATGCTTTAACGCTGCATCGGTTGCACTTCGCTTTCACCATCACTTTTCATTACCTCTTTCCGCAATTGACCATGGGTTTGGCGCTGTTGATTCTGGTGCTCAAGACCATGGGGCTCCGCACCGGCAACGAACATTACCACCACGCCGCGCGCTTCTGGGCCAAAATCTTCGCCGTGAATTTCGCCATGGGGGTGGTCACGGGGATTCCCATGGAATTTCAGTTCGGCACCAACTGGTCGCGCTTCTCCAAGGCTGCCGGCGGCGTGATCGGGCAGACGCTGGCCATGGAAGGCGTCTTCAGTTTCTTTCTGGAATCGAGTTTTCTGGGGGTATTCCTGTATGGCGAAAAGCGCCTGAGCCCCAAGGCGCACTGGTTCGCGGCGTTCCTGGTGTTTCTGGGATCGTGGCTGAGCGGCTTCTTCATCATCGCCACGGATGCGTGGATGCAGCACCCCACCGGCTACGTTCTGGGGCCGCACGGGGAGATTGTTCTGAGCAATTTCGCCGCGCTCTTCACCAACCCTTGGCTGTTCTGGCAGTACGCGCACAATATGACCGGGTCGGTGGTGACGGCGAGTTTCGTGATGGCATCCACGGGCGCGTTCTACCTGCTGACGAAATCGCACGAAGAATACGGGCGCACGTTTGTGCGCACCGGCGTGATTGCGGGCGTGATTTCGACCACGCTGATGGCGTTCCCGACCGGGGACGGGCAGGCGAAGAATATTGCGCTGCATCAGCCGCCCACGCTGGCGGCGATGGAGGGGCTCTTCCATACGGAAAACGGCGCGCCGCTGGCGATTCTGGGGCAGCCGGATGTGGAGCATCAGCGCCTGGATAATCCGCTGGTGCTGCCGAATGCGCTCAGCTTTCTGACGTATCAGCGCTGGCACGCCGAGGTGCGCGGGCTGGATGCGTTTGCGCCGGAGCGCTGGCCGGACAACATCCCGCTGCTGTATTACAGCTATCACATCATGATCGGGCTGGGCACGATCCTGAGCGGGGTGATGGTGCTGGGGGCACTGGCGCTGGGGCTGGGCAGGCTCTACACGCTGCGTCCGCTGTTGTGGCTGGTGATGCTGATGGCGCCGTTTCCCTACATCGCCACCACCGCCGGCTGGATCACGGCGGAGGTGGGACGGCAGCCGTGGCTGATTTACGGCGTGATGCGCACAGCCACGGGCGCTTCCGCGCGCGTCTCCGCCGGCAACACGCTCTTCACCCTGATCGGGTTCATGGGCATTTACACGGTGCTGGCGATGCTCTTCCTGCTCCTGATCTACCGGGAAGTGGAAGAGGGTCCGGAGCACGCCGTTTAAGGAGCCCTATGGAAACCCTCTGGTTTTGTCTCGTGGCTTTTCTGCTGGCCGGGTATGTGGTGCTGGACGGCTTCGACCTGGGCTGCGGCGTGGCGCATCTGCTGATTGCGCGCACGGATGCGGAGCGGCAGAGCGTACTGCGCGCGATCGGTCCGGTGTGGGATGGAAATGAAGTGTGGCTGCTGGCTGCGGGCGGCACGCTCTACTTCGCGTTCCCGGCGCTCTATGCGGGGGCGTTCAGCGGCTTCTACCTGCCGCTGATGATCGTGCTCTGGCTGCTGATTCTGCGCGGCATCTCGATTGAGTTCCGCAACCACATCCGCAGCCTGGTCTGGCAGCCGCTGTGGGACGTGGTGTTCGCGAGTTCGAGCGGGCTGCTGGCGATCTTCTTCGGCGCGGCGCTGGGCAATGTGGTGCGCGGCGTGCCGCTCGATGGCCAGGGCGAATTCTTCCTGCCACTGTGGACGGATTTTACGGCCGGGCCCAATGCCGGGATTCTGGACTGGTATACGGTGTTGGTGGCGGTGGCGGCTCTGTGCGCGGTCACGCTGCACGGCGCGCTCTGGCTGGGGCTGAAGGCGCCGGGTAAATTGGAGGCGCGCGCGCGGCGGCTGGCTTCCGTGGTGTGGTGGCCCACGCTCGCCACCGTGATCGCGATTACGTTTGCGAGCTTCCACATTCAGCCGCACCTGCGGGCGAGCTTCGAAGCGCATCCGTGGTTCGACGTGTTTCCGCTGATTGCCGTGCTGGGCCTGGCCGCCGTGCAAGTGCTGAACACGCGCCGGCGCACGCTGGGCGCGTTTCTGGGCTCCTGCGTGTTCCTGCTGGGAATGCTGGCGAGCGTGGCGGCGGGGCTGTTTCCGTATGTGCTACCTGCCACCGGGGACCCGCGCCTGGGGCTGACGGTCTTCAATAGCGCGGCGCCCCATTACGGGTTGCAGGTCGGGTTGTATTGGTTCATCCCCGGGATGCTGCTGACGTTCGGATACTTCACCTACACGTATCGGAGTTTTACGGGCAAGGTGGAGTAGGGGCGTCACGGGGGCGGCAACAGGCTTTACACATCCTTACGCCGCGCGGCGGTCAAACCGCACCCCTTTGCCCTAAAATGAAGGTTCGCGCGCCATGTCGGCATCCCCCAATCCGCAGTGGCTGGAACCCACGCCGCATCTGCCGGCCGTCCCGCCCGTGCAGGGAAAGGCCCGCTGGCCGTATTACGCGGCCGCGGCAGTGCTGGCGGTGCTGGGCGCGGGGCTGATCTTCCGTCCCAAGGCGGCTCCGGTGCCGAGTCCGGCCTCCACGGTACCCACGATCCGGGCATCGCGGGGCAAGCTGCAGGAGACGCTGCGGGTGGCGGGTTCGATCAGCGCCGGGCACTTCTCGAATCTCTCCGCACCGTTGCTGCAGGCTCCGGATACGGGGCGAGGCTTGACGCTGGTCTTCCTGGTTCCTTCGGGGTCGCAGGTGAAGAAGGGGCAGGTGCTGGCGGAGTTCGATTCGCAGGATATTAAAGACCATCTGGACGATGTGGAAGCCAACATCGTGCAGGCGCAGTTGGACATCACGCGGCGCAAGGCGCAACTGGCGGCGCAGATGGAGAATCTGCGCCAGGGATTGCGGGTGAGCAGGGCGACCTGGGACCGCGCCGCGCAGGACGCGCGCAAGGTGCCGGTGGCGAACCCGATCACGCAGGAGAACCTGAAGCTGGCGGTGGAAGAGTACCAGAAGGCGTACGAGGAAGCGGTCAAGCAACTGCCCCTGATGGAGGCGCGCCAACTGGCCGATTTGAAGCTCTACGAGTTGAATTATGAGCACGAACTGCGGCATCGGGAACGGCATCAGAAGGACCTGGCGCGCTGCACGGTGCATGCGCCGATGGCCGGCATGGTGGTGATGCAGAACGTCTACCGCGGCGGCGAGATGAACCAGATTCAGGCGGGCGACCGGTTGTTCCCCGGGGCAGCCGTTCCTGAGCGTGGTGGACCCCGGCAGCATGCAGTTGGACGCGATGATGAGCCAGGCGGAGACGGAGCAGGTCCGGCTGGGGCAGCACGGCACGGTGCGCTTCGACGCCTTCCCGGATATCGTGCTGCAGGCGCATGTGCAGGCGGTAGGCGCGCTGGCGGTGGGTGGGCGGCGGCTCAATTATTATGTCCGGCGGGTGCCGGTGCGGTTGATCCTGGAGACGCATGATTCGCGTGTAATCCCCGATCTTTCGGCGAGCGCGGATGTGGCGACGGGGCGTCCGGTGGGCGGCATCCTGATCCCGCGCGAGGCGCTGGCGCAGGAAGTGGGCGCGGGGGGCGGCGCGGCGGTGGTGTATGTGAAGCAGGGCGAGACGTTCGTCGCCCACAACGTACAGATCGGCGGGGAAGATCAGACGCAGGCGGCAGTGACCTCCGGGCTGGAAGAGGGGCAGGAGATCGCGCTACAGCCTGCGCTGGCGGCAGTGGTTCACTAGGCTCAGACAAGTAGGGCAGGCGGTTTCGCCTAATTCCACTTAAATAAGCCAATTTACAGGCATCCTGGCCTTTCGGTCGTGGCCGGCAGCTGATTCTTCGTTGGAAGAGCGGGACCAGGGGGTCCCGCGCGGACGAGGGCGTCCGCCCCACAAAGTGCGGCGCCGCGGCTTATTTCAGCGGCATTGGGCAGGTCCGGTTGGCAGGCTTACTTACTTCACGGGTAGTTCGAAGTAGAGAATCTCGGTGCCGGTGGCGGCTTCAGTGATGCCGCTGATGTAGATGGAGGCGCCCGGCATGAGGTCGGCCTGAAAGTAGAGAAAGCCGCTGGCGCTCTGGCCGGGCGGGAGCATCTGCGCGGTGAAGGCGCGGCCTTCGATTTCCCATTCGGCGAGCGGATTCTTCTTGGGCTTGAGGACCTTGCTCATGCCGCCGGGACCGGTGACGACGCCGGGGCGTTTGGGCGGCTGGAGGAAGCGCACGTCGCGCGCCGGGGTGGCGTCCACGCGGTCGCGATTGGGGCCGACATACTCGGCCTTGATGCGGTCCACTTTAATGGCCTTGCCGCTATCGTTTTGAATGACGATGAGGACGGGGAGCACGCCGTGGGCATTGGGGTCGAGTTTGCCGAACGCGATCTTGACCTTCTCGGCGGCGACGTAGGGGTCGACACCAATGGTAATCTGTGCGTTGCTCTGGTGGCTGGCGTAGCTGGCCGCGGGCGCGACCTGAAACGGGGTCTCCTTGTCCGCTCCGAAGGCTGCGGATATACTCAAGAGAAGAGCCAAGCGTTTGAAAACAAAAGGCATTTATTTCCTCTACCGAGTCCTTCAGGCATTGCTGCTGCCCGTGCTCCTATTGTATTTCGTATTTCGGTGCATAGGGAACCGCGCTTACTGGCGCACTTTGCCGCAGCGTTTCGGCCTGCTGCCGCGTTCTCTGAAACAGACTGCTCCCGGAGCGATCTGGTTGCATGCGGTTTCGATGGGGGAGATTCTGGCCTGCCTGGAACTGGCGCGCGGCATCAAGGCACGCTTCCCACAATCCGCGCTGCTGGTCTCTACGGCGACGCTTGCGGGGCGCGCCACGGCGGAACAGAAACTGGCGGGAATCGCGGATGGAGTGTTCTTTGCGCCGGTGGATTACGTGTGGGTGGTGCGGCGCATGTTGCGCACGCTGCGCCCCGCGCTGGTGGTGATTGCGGAGACGGAACTGTGGCCGAACCTGTTTCGCGAAGTGCATCGCACGGGCGCGGGCCTCGTGATTGTGAACGCGCGCATCTCCGACGAGGCGCTGCCGCGCTATCACCGGCTGCGGCGGATCTTCCCGGTGGTGCTGCCGGCGGTGGGGCGGATTCTGGCGCAGACGGAAGAGATGCAGCGGCGCTTCACGGCCATCGGCGGAGTGCGGGTGACGGTGGCGGGGAATTTGAAGTTCGATTTCACGGCGCGGCCGGCGGGGGCGGATTCGCCGGTGGTGCAACTGCTGGAACGGCTGAAGCCGGCGAAGGTGTGGATCGCGGCGAGCACGATGGCGGACGAGAGCATCGACGAAGACGACGCGGTGATTGCAGCGTGGCGGGGCATTCCCGGGTTGTTTCTGATTCTGGTGCCGCGCAAGCCGGAGCGTTTCGACGTGGTGGCGGCGAAACTGGAGGCGGCGGGGATCCGGTATCTGAGGCGTTCGCGGCTGGGGTCCGATGCGGCGGCCGATGCAGAGCCGGCGCGGGTGCTGCTGCTGGATTCGGTGGGCGAACTTTCCAGTCTCTTCGGGCTGGCCGATTGCGTGTTCATGGGCGGCACGCTGGCGGCGCGCGGCGGGCACAATATTCTGGAGCCGGCGCTCTTCGGCAAGCCCGTGATCGTGGGGCCGCACATGGAGAATTTCCAGGCGATCGCGGATGAACTGAGCGGAGTGCGGGCGCTGGTGGAGATTTCCGGCGCGGCGGCACTGGGCGGCGCGGTGGCGCGGATGCTGACGGATGACAGCGGCACCGGCGACCGGGCGCGTGCCTGCGCCGAGGCCCGCCGCGGCGCGACCGCGCGCACGCTGGATGCGTTCGAGGAACTCTATGCGGTGCCGCGATACCGTCCGGCGATGCCGTGGTTCGCGGTGGCGCGGCTGCTCTCGCTGGCATGGCGGGCGGAGGCGGGGCGGCGGCAGCGACGCGATTACCTGCGCCGCCGCTGGCTGGAAGCGCCGGTGGTGAGTATCGGCAATCTCAGCATGGGTGGCACGGGGAAGACGCCGTGCGTGCTGCGCCTGGCGGAACTGCTGCGCGCGCAGGGCCATCAGCCGGGAATTCTGACGCGCGGGTATGGGCGCATTTCGCCGGTGAAGGAACTGGCGCTGGCGGCGGGGGCGACGGTGCGCACGGAGGAATCGGGAGACGAGCCGCAGATGTTTCTGCGCTCGCGGCTGGCCCCGGTGGGAATCGGCGCGGACCGCTATCGCGCGGGGGTGCTGCTGCGCGAGCGCTTCCACACGGATATTTTGCTGCTGGACGATGGGTTTCAGCATGTGCGGCTAGGGCGCAGTTGCGACCTGGTGTTGGTGGATGCGCTCAACCCCTTCGGCGGCGGCGAAGTGTTTCCGGTGGGGCGGTTGCGGGAGCCGGTGTACGGGCTGGCGCGGGCGCACGCGGTGATCATCACGCGCAGCGAGGCTTCGGATGCGGCGCGGGCGATCGGGCGCGAGGTGCATCACTGGCATCCGCATCTGCCGGTGTTTCGGGCGCGGATCGAGCCGGAATGCTGGGTGGAGCATCGCACGGGGCGATCCTTCCCGGTGACGGAACTGCGGCCGGAAGCGGCGGGGGCGTTCTGCGGGCTGGGCAATCCGCAGAGCTTTTATCGCACGCTGCAGTTGCTGGGCGTGGAGCCGCTGGGGCGGGTAGAGTTCGAAGATCACCACCGGTATAAGGCGAACGAGTTGAAGCGGACGGGCCAGCATTTCGAGCGGGCGGGCGCGAAGTGCCTGGTGACGACGGAGAAGGATGCGATCAATCTGCCGGAGGGCGCGGACGAGTTGCTGGGAGCGCTGCCGCTCTACTGGCTGAAGGTTGTGATGCGGGTGGATGACGAAGCGCGGCTAGTGGAGCTGATTCTGGAGCGGTGCAGGTAGGACAGGCCTCCTGGCCTGTCTTTTTCGAGTAGGACAGGCCTCCCGGCCACAGCTGTCCAAATTAGCTGCAGCCTATCGCAATTGGGCGGGATAAGTCATTGATTCTGCGTACGCACCGGGGCTTGGCCAAAACGAGGTTCCCAGCGG
>CAIRBY010000455.1 GCA_903876865.1 uncultured Acidobacteriia bacterium | reverse complement strand
TTCGCTGGTGCGCTGCTGCACCCGCTGGTCGAGTTCCGTTAGCAACTCTTCCAGCTTGTGGTTCAGGCCTTCCTTCTCCAGTAGCGCGTCCTGCGCGGCACGGTAAGACGCGGCGAGGCGGAGCGAAAGATCGTCGAACTGAGACGCAATCTCGATGATCTCCGCAGGTGCTTCCACCGTCAGACAGGTGGCCGCCGGAGTGGCTTGGCCGATATCGAAACTCCGCAGGGCGCCAACGAACTGTTCGAGCGGAGCGGTGACCCGCTTGGAGACGGAGCGCGCCAGAACCCAGGCGAGCAGCATGCAGCCCGAAACCCAGAAAAGCGTCTGCAAATACGCCTGCTCCAGCAGCCTGCGGATGGGCGCGTAGGATTGGCGCAGCACCACCCGCCAATGCAGCGTCGAGCTTGCCTGGCTCGCAAAGAGCACCGGATCCGTAGTGGTGCGCCCCGCTCCGGCCGGCCGGATGAAGCCCGACCCGGCCGAGGCGTCGATCTGCCGCAGCAGCGCGGAACCGGAGAGGTCCTGCAGGGAAGTCAGGCCGAACCCCCCGCTGGCGTAGATCACCTGGTTGCGCGGATCGAGGATCAGGATGTCCTGCGGTCCGTCCGTGGAGCGCTGCCCGCCGAAGTGGCGGAACGCGGTGAGATCCAGTGAGCCTTCCACCACTCCGGCGAACGCGCCGTTCCGGTCGAAATAGGGGGCGCTGACCGCGACGATCGGGTCGCTGCCAAACCCTCGCCCCAGAAAGGCCGCGGAGAGGAACGGCTGCGAAGTGGCCCGCGGGCTGCGGTAATAGTCGCGGTCCGCCACCGAGCGCACCGCGGCCCGCGGCGGCGGCGCCTCCGAACCTGCATCGCTCGAAGCGCTTCCCGCCAGCACCATCCCATCCGGGCCGGTGATGAGCATGGTCCGGAAACCAGGGTACGTGATGTGGTGGAGCCGCAGCAGCACCGGCCAGGACTTGGCCGAATCGGCCGACGCCGTCGCCAGCGTTCTGGCCAGAACCTGCACGGCGTCGCGGTGCTTGAATACGTAGCTCTCGATCTCATCGCGGATTCCGCCGGAGCTGAACTGCAGGCTCGTGCGCGCATCCGCCTCCTCCCGTACCGCAATCGTGCGGCCGTGGACAAGTCCGAGAATCGAGACGGGCAGCACCACCAGGGCCAGGAACGTTGCGACCACGATGGCGCGAAACGTCTGCCCGGAGTAAACCGACTCGCGCAAGCGCAGCCTGCGGCGAACCAGCGGCAGCGTCAACAGCACGTTGGCCACCGTCACATTCAGAATTCCGTTGAACACCCGTTTGATCAGCAGCGCCAGTGCGATCTCCGGGGAAACATCCAGAAAGCCGTAAATGATGACGGCGAGAACCGGTCCCCCGGCAAATACCCAGAACAGCGCCGCCCCCGCCAGCGGGTTCACCCGGCGGCGGCAGAGGATGCCGACGACCGAAGCCTCCAGCACCGCGATCACCAGAGAGTAGGGACTGTTGAACGTATACACCGAAAACGCCATCGCCACAAACGCGCACAGCGCACCCATCACAGGCCCGTAGGCTACGGCGATCGCGAGGTAGAAGATGCCGCCATAGAAAAGCTCCACATCGGGCAGCAGCGGGGTTGAGAAAAAATAGGCCGAGGCGCCGAAAAGGGCGAAGATCAGCGTCACTGCCAGGGCATAGCGACGCGAAACAGGCTCCGACCCCATCTTTCCGTTCGTATGATACCCGGGGATTTCCATGGTCACTGGTTCAGGCGGCGCGTTGTCACGGCGATTCGGGCGGCCACCCATCCACCGGGCTGGCAGGACGTCTCTCTCACGCCTAAGTTACCGCTGTGCACGGAGGTTATCAAGCCGGCCCAGTCCCCCAAAGCCGCCCCCCAGTCCCGGTACAGTCCTGGCACATTCCCGCTTCACTGCGCTGGTACGAACCGCGATCGCTTGATCGGTCAGTGGATCGCTTCGAGTTTGGCGCGCAGAAAGGGAATGTGTCCGTTGCGCGGAGGCGCAAGCAGGGCCAGGGCCTGCCGTGCCGTGGCCGCGGCTTCCGGCAGTCCGGCGGCATGTTGGGCGAGCGCGAGGGCAGCCAGCGGCGTAGGGTCGTTGGGCGGGCGCAGTGCCGCATCGCGCCGCGCGTACCTCATGGCGCGGGCCGTATCTCGCAAAATCGCCGGTTCGATGCGCGATTCGGCTTCGGCGCCGAACCCAAGAATCTGCGTGGTCGCGTCCGGAGCATCCGCGAAGCCGCGCAGCGCGTTCAGCGCCGCGGCGCCCAGAGTGCCTGCCTGCCCGGCCGCGCCGGAGCGCGCCAGAATCGTGGCCAGGCGGAACTGGTAGTATGCCCGGCCCGCGGCCCATTCGCGATTGTTCGGCTGCTTCCGGAGCATGGCTTCCAGAATTGCTACGATCCTGTGCGCCACCGGCAGCGCCTGCGCGATCTCTCCGGAGCGCTCGTAGATGTCTTCGAAGTTCTGCAGCATGATGAACAGGTCGTACTGCGCGCGCGCGTCCCCCGGGTCCGCCGCGAAGGCCTGTTCGAACACGGCCAGCCCGGGGTTCAGCGTCTGCAGCGCTTCCCGCCACTGCTGCAGATCGACCAGCGCGGAGCCGACCTTGCGGACGAACTGCGCGCGCAGCCGCGAATTGGCCGGACGGTCGCGCTCCACCGGCGGAAGCGAATCCATGATCTCGAGCGCCTGCCGGAATTCCGCCAGCGCCGCTTCGGGATCGGTCACGCGGCTCAGATCGCCAAGTTTCATGCGCGTGATCGCGATCCCCCGCACCGCTCGCCACAGTTGCGGATCCTGCCGGACCATCGCCTGATCGAGTTCGATCGTGCGGCGGTAGTGCACGGCCGCCGGTTCAGGCTGCCCCAGACTGCCGGTGCCGGGTTGGCCATACAGATCGCCCAGTACCTGATGAGCGACGGCGGCTTCGATCCGGTCGGGAAACGCGTTGCTGAACCGCAGCGCGGCCTCGGCGAACTCGGTGGCGGCGGTCACGTGCGCCACCGCCTCGCGGGTCTGGGAGGTCCCGAAATAGACTTCGCCCGTGGTCCGCTCCACCAGCGTCGCCGCGTGCAGCGTGGGCACGTCGTTGGGCCGGAGTTGCAGTGGCGCGTGGAGCAGCGAGCGTGCCTTGGCCAGATTCACCAGCGCGCCGGTCGTGTCGCCCAGATTCTGGCCGTAGGGACTGCCTTGCAACTCACCGAGCTGACGATAAGCCTCGGCCAGATCGAGGCGGAGTTTCGGGTCGCGGGCGGATTGGCCGGAGAGGCTATCCAGGCTCTTGACCACCCGCGTCACCAGGATCTGCTGCGCGGCGGTCGAGCCGGGCACGTCATTGATCGCATCCTTCAAATCGAAGAGCAGCGTGGTCGTGAGCGAGCGCATCTGGCTGTAGCGCTCCTGCGCGATGCGCGCCTCCTGCCGCGCGATCAACGTGGCGGCGGAGAGTCCCAGCGTGAAGACCGTGGCGGCAAGCACCGTGGCCCAGCGCCGCCGGATGAACTTGCCGGCGCGATACAGTCCGGTCTGCGGCCGCGCCAGCACCGGGCGGGCGGCGAGGAAGTTCTCAATATCGGCCGCGAACTGCCGCACCCCCGCGTACCGCTGCGCCGGATCATGCTCCAGTGCCTTGAACGCGATCGAGGAAAGGTCGCCCTTGAGAATGCGTCTCAGTTGCCGGTGCGGCAATGCGCGCGCGGTGGCGGATTCCTCCGTGACCACCGTGGAAGGCTGCGCCGGACCCGTGCCCTGCGTGGCCCGCTGCAACTCCCCGATCACCGATTCCGGATCGCCGAAAGGCCACGCCCCGGTCAGCAGTTCGTAGAATACGATGCCCAGCGAAAAAATGTCCGTGGCGATGTTCAGCCGCTCGCCCCGCAGTTGCTCCGGGCTGGCGTAGCGCGGCGTCAGCATCCGCAGCCGCGTCACCGTGACGCGAGAATCCGCGGCCAGCAGGGCGGCGGTGCCGAAATCCAACAGCTTGACCGCGCCTTCCGTATTCACCAGGATGTTGGCGGGCTTGAGATCGCGATGGACGATCAGGTTGCGATGCGCATACTCCACCGCGTCGCAGACCTGCAGAAAGATGCGCAGCCGCTCCTCCAGCGGGAGTTTGAGCCGGTCGCAATACCGGTCCAGGGGTTCCCCGTCCACGTATTCCGTGATCAGGAACGGGTCGCCTGCCGCGGACACGCCGCCATCCAGAAGGCGCGTGATGTGGTGGTGGTTGAGCGAGGCGAGAAGTTGGCGTTCCACCTCGAAGCGGCGCAGGAACTCGGCGCCGGCCAGATGCGCGGCCAGGATCTTGAGCGCCACGGTCTGGGTAAATTGCCCGTCCGCGCGCTCCGCCAGATAGACGGCGCTGGTGCCGCCCCGCCCAAGCAGCGAAACCGCGCGATACGCACCGAAGGAGCCCGTCGGTATCGGTGCCTCCTCCCGGGCCGCGAGCGCCGCGCCGGAGGCCTGCATCGCGATCCGGGCCTCCAGCATTTCCGCCAGTTCCGCGCGCAGTTCGCCGTCCGCGGGGCAGTGGGCATCCAGCCACAGGGGAAGTTCCGCCGCGGGCACCGTGAGCGCCTGGTGAAAAAGCGATTCGAGTTGCTCGATCCGGTTCATGCGAGCGGGCTGGGCGGCGCGGCCGGCCAGTCCGAGAGCCGCCGGTAGAGCCACACCTTGCCGAACTCCAGATCGCGGTCCACCGTTCCCCGGGAAATATTCAGATACTCCGCGACCTCCTGATTGGTGCAACCGAGGAAGAAGCGCAGTTCCAGCACGCGCACCTTGCGCGGGTCCAGCAGTTCGAGTTGGTCCAGCGCCGAATCCAGCGAGAGCATCTCTTCGCTCGCCGCGTCGATCCACGCCATTTCGTCATGCAGCGGGACGCGTACGGCGGAACCGGTGCGTTTGGCGGCGTGCGACTGGCGCCCGTGATCGATCAGGATCAGCCGCATCAGCTTCGCGGCGAAAACAAAGAAGTGGCGCCGGTCCGTGAGGGCGATTCCCCGAATCTGCGCCAGGCGCAGGTAGAGTTCGTTGACCAGTCCGGTGGCCTGCAGCGTGTGCCCGGGTGTTTCGCGCCGCAGATAGGCGCTGGCAATCGCGCGCAGGTCGTCGTAGGCCAGCGAAGCGAGTCCGGCCAGAGCTTCCCGGTCACCCTCCTGCCACTGGCGCAGGAGCCCCGTGATTTGGCTTTGGAGCGGCGAGGCGTGCGGCATAGTAGCGGTCGCGATCCGGCAAGGAACGTTGGTGGGCCCTGCTGGATTTGAACCAGCGACCAACGGATTATGAGTCCGCGGCTCTAACCGCTGAGCTAAGGGCCCTTCGATCCCGACGCGGGCATATCGATTTTAGCGCATACGGGGTCAAACACAGTGCGCCGGCCAAAGCCGGTAGGCGGGTGCGCTCTGTCTGGAGGGGTCCCACCCGCCCACTGGTGTCTTGTTAAGATGACAGTATCATGTTTCCAGGACATTTCCGGGCCGTGGCGAAGCTTGTCCTCGCGATGGCTGTCTGCCTCATCGGGCCGTCCTCGTTGTTCGGGCAGGCGGAATTGTTCGGCGTCATCAAAGATTCGGCCGGCTTGGCCGCCCCGCGCGCGGTCGTCACTGCCACCCACCAGGCCACCCAGGCCCATTACCGTGTGCTGACCGGGGAGCGGGGAGACTACCGCATTCTGGGTCTGCCGGCGGGAGCCTACGTGCTGACCGTGGAACTGGCTGAATTCCGTACCGTCCGGCATACCGGCATCACCCTGCGGTTTGGCGATGTAGTCGGAATCGATGCCGCCCTGGAAGTGGGTATCGCTTCTCAATCCGTCGAGGTGACGTCCGCCGTGCCGCTCTTGCAGACGGCAAGCGGAACGGTGGGCCTGAATGTGGAAGAGCGGAAGATCTCCACCCTCCCGCTCGACGGGCGCAATTTCATCCCCCTGGTGACCCTCTCGCCGGGAGTAGCGCTCCCCAACGGGCAATTTCTGCCCCGCATCAACGGCAGCCGTCCGCGCACCAACGAATATCTCTACGATGGCATCAGCGTGCTCCAGCCCGAACCGGGTCAGGTCGCCTTCTACCCCATCATCGACGGGATGGCCGAGTTCCGCCTGAACGTGAATGCCTACTCCCCGGAGTACGGCCGCTCCAACGGCGGCACCGTGATGGTGATCGGGAAATCGGGCAGCAATGAACTGCATGGCAGCCTCTTTGAGTTCTTCCGCAATGACGCGTTGAATGCGCGCAACCTGTTCGCGCAGCCCGGACCGAACCCCCAGTTCCGCCGCAACCAGTACGGCATGACCCTGGGCGGACCGGCGCAGAAAAACAAGACCTTCTTCTTCGTGGATTGGCAGGGCACGCGACTGCGCACGGGCATCGCCCGCTTCAGCGTCGTGCCCACACTGGCGCAGCGCCAGGGCGCCTTCACCCAGACCATCTTCGACCCCGCGACCTCGCCGCGCTCACCGTTTCCGGGCAATGCCGTCCCCGCCAGCCGCGTGGATGGAATCGCGACCCGGATCCTGCAACACTACCCACTTCCCAATGTGGCGGGGGCCAACAACTTCGTGCGCACCGCGACCGAACCGGACACTCAGGATCAGGCCGATGTTCGCGTGGACCGCTATTTCGGCGAGAAGCATCGCGTCTTCGCGCGCTACACCCTCTTCCGCGATGACGATGCCCCCGTGAGCCCGCTGCCCGAGGGGAGCGGGAGCCTGACCAGCGGTGGCATCGGCCACGCCCTCACCCGCGGCGACGCGCTCGCCGGCAACTACAACTTCATCCTCTCTCCCACGATTCTGAATCAACTGCGGCTGGGTTACTCCCGCCGCGATCTCAATCAGCGGTCGCTGCAGAACGGCGGCATCACGGTGCCGGGACTGCCGGCGAATTCGTTCGCGCAGGTGCTCCCGATCTTCACCGTCTCCGGCATGCAGCAGATCGGCCCTACCACTGCCGCCAACTCCAACTTCACTACCTCGATTGCGGAACTGGTGGACACGTTCCGCATCGTGCGCGGACGCCACGCCATATCCTTCGGCGCGGACCTGCGCCGCGAAGCGCTGGATGTCCTGAACCCGCCCAACCCCACCGGCTCGTTCGCGTTCACCACCACCGGCTCCAATGCCTCGGGCGTGACCGCCAGCGGGAATGCGCTGGCGTCGCTGCTGCTCGGGCAGGTGAACGCCTTCACCATCGATATTCAAAAGCAGGCGATTCAATCGCGCGCGCACATCGCCGAGTTCTTCGTGGGCGAAGAGTGGAAGGTGGCCGAGCGCCTCACGGTGAATCTGGGAACCCGCTACACGCTGAACTTCCCCTCCACCGAACTTCACAATCAGGGCGCGGTCTTCAATCTGCAATCGCAACTGCTGGAGTTCCCCCACACCGCGCGCAAACTGGCGTGGGGCGATCTCGGCCCGCGCGCGGGCATTGCCTGGCACATCGGCAAAAACTGGGTGCTGCGCAGCGGCTATGGCCTCGTCTTCTTCGAGCAATCCGGCATCACCACGCCGTTCACCATCCCGCAGTTTCCCTTCGTGCAGACCGTGGGTCAGCAATCCGCCGACAACCTGAATGCCGCGTTCGCACTCTCCGCGGGGCCATCCGTGCAGGTCACCGCCCCGAATCCGAATTCCGGGCTCGGCCAGGGCGTCTTCGGCGTGGACCGCAACAACGGCTCGGGCTACTCCCAGCAATGGAACTTCACCCTGGAGCGCACGCCGGGCAGGAACTGGAACCTGGAGCTGGCATATCTGGGGTCGAAGAATACGCGCCTCGGAATCCCCGACGCCAACATCAATCAACTCCCGGCGCAGTATCTGTCAATGGGCGCGGCGCTCCTGGCCAAGGTGGCGAATCCCTATTTCGGGCAGATTCCGGCGGCATCCTCACTGGGCGCGGCGACGCTCGCGCAACAGCAGTTGCTGCGCCCGTACCCCCGCTTTACCACCGTGGCGCTGTTCCGCGATAACGTGGGCAACTCCGATTACAATGCGGCCACGCTGAAAGTGGAAAAGCGCCTCTCTCGCGGCCTCACCGTAAACGCCGCCTACACGTTTTCCAAACTGCTCGACGATGCCTCGAGCGTCTTCTCCCAGACCATCTTCACCGGGCCGGTCCTCAACAGCACCGGCGCGGCGGATGCCTTCAATCGCCACCTGGAAAAAGACGTGTCGAGCGGCGATATTCCCCAGGTCTTTGCGCTGGGCTTCGTCTACGAGCTGCCGCGCATCTGGAAGCTCGCCGGTTGGCGCATCGCCGGAATCGTGCGCGCGCAGACTGGCGATGCCGTAGCGGTGACCCAGGCGGCGAATAACAATTCGAGCCTCGGCTATGCCGTGCAGCGGCCCTACCGCATCGCGAATCCAAATGCCTTCGCGGCGCGCAGCGTGGCGGAGTATTTCAACGTAGCCGCCTTCACCGCTGCGCCCCAATTCGCGCTCGGCACGAGTTCGCGGAATCCCGTGCGCGGGCCCGGCTTGCAGGGCGCGGACCTGATGCTCGGCAAGACCTTCCGGCTGAGGGAACGCCTCCAACTGGAACTCCGCGCCGAAGCGTTCAATGTCTCCAACACGCCGCCTCTGAACGATCCGAACGGCAGTTTCGGCAGCGCGGCCTTTGGCGCCATCACCAGTGCGGGAAATCCGCGCGACTTCGAATTCGCCATGAAGGTACACTTCTAAGTTGTGAAGCAGCGCATACAGAACCGGTTGGCGGAACTCCGCGCGGCAAGGGGCGTGGCGGCTGCCGAACTCGCGCGGCGCATCGGTGTGAGCCGTCAGACCATCTATGCCATCGAAGCCGGCACCTACGTCCCCAATACCGAAGTGGCTCTGCATCTGGCGCGCGAATTGGAAGTCACCGTGGAAGAGCTCTTCACCCTCCCGCAACCGGCGGAGGCGCCGCCGGAAAAACTGGCCACGGAACTGTTGAGCGCACAGGTGCCCGCCATCGGGCAGGCCGTGCGCGTCTGCCGCGTCGGCGAGCGATGGGTGAGCGTCCCCGTCAGTGCGACCCCATATTTTCTCCCCCCCGCAGATGGCGTCATCCAACGCGCCGGGCGCGCCAAAGGCAGCGCGGAGTTGGCGGTCTTTGGCGGCGAATCCACGGACGCGCAAAGGCTCGTGCTGGCCGGGTGCGATCCGGCCACCGGCTTGCTCGCGCGCATGGTAGAGAAGGTCAGCGGCGTCGAAGTCGTGTCGGCCGGAGCCTCGAGCAAGCTGGCGCTTCGCTGGCTCCGCGAGGGCAAGGTCCACATCGCTGGCTCGCATCTGGAAGATGCCCGCAGCGGTGAATTCAACCTGCCGTTTTTGCATACCGAGTTTCCCGGCGAACTGTTTCGCGTGGTCACGTTTGCGCGCTGGGAAGAGGGGCTGGTGGTGGCGCCGGGGAACGCCAGGCGCATTCGCGGCGTGGAGGATCTCGCGCGCAGGAACGTGCGCTTCGTGAATCGCGAGCCGGGCTCGGGAAGCCGCGCGCTGCTCGACCGCCGCCTCGCAGCTGCCGGCGTCGAACCGCAGCGCGTGAATGGCTACGAGCGCATCGCGTACGGACACCTCGCTGCCGCCTATTGCGTCCTCGCCGGGGATGCGGACGTCTGTCTGGCCACCCGATCTGCCGCGCGCACGTTTGGCCTGGAGTTCGAGCCCTTGCACAGCGAGCGCTACGATCTGGTCATGCATCGGGAAACTGCGGCGCTACCCGCCGTGCAGGCCTTCCTCGACGTGCTGCAGCGCGCCGCTCTCCGCCGCCAGCTGGAAGTGCTGGCGGGCTACGATACGCGCGAAACCGGCGCCGTGATCGCGTAACCCCCGACCCGCCGAATACCGCTTAAATAAGTGTCGGCGCCAAATTTCACCGGACCTGGTGGGGCGGACGCCCTCGTCCGCGCGGGACCCCCCGGTCCCGCTATTCCCTCGCAGCGTCAACTGTCTCCGGCGAAGGCCTGGGAGCCTGCAAAGCGGCCTATTTAAGCGGCATTGGGCCCCGCTACCTCTCCACCACCTTCACGTTGCCCGCCGTGGAGATTGCGTACGGCATCGCGACATCCTGGAAGCGGTTGTTGTTGAGTAGCACCCCGCGCGTGACGGGGCCGATCTGAATCCCGATCGGGCTGTGCTCGATCAGGTTCGAATCCACCACCAGATCGAACATGCGGACCTCCCCCGTGTCGCGCGTCGTCGCTTGCGCGCTGGGCGGAAACGCGACCCGCTGATTGTACTTCAGGCTGTTGCCCTTGACGATCGCGCCGAGCGCGCCCGGCACCGCTTCGCCCGCCACCTCATCCACCATCACCAGCGGCTTGTCGTATTGCGACGAGCCGAACTTGGTCACCCGCAGCACCCCGCTGGTGAGTCCGGTGAAGCTGAAGGGCAGCGTCTTTTCGGGCGTGGGTCCGCCCCCTGGCCCGATGCCCGGATGGTAGGTGTTGGCGTACCAGATATCGTTGTAGCGGAACTGCACGAACCAGCCGCTCTGTCCCCAGATGCCCTGGTTGCGCTCCACGTGGTTGCTATCCACGATGTAATCGTAGAAGCTGCCCCAGAGTTGCGCGAACGCGCTGCAATCGAAGCCCTCGCTCTTGTACACAATCATGTGCTGCATCACGCTCCACAGGCCGATCGTGCTCGTGGCGTCCGGCTGCACCTCCCAGGGTTTCTCCACCGTGAATTCCGTCGCCGTGTTGCCTGTGATGTTCCGGAACTGGCCCTTGCCCGGGCCGTCCAGAATCATGATGTCGAGACCCGCGAATTCGTTCGGCTGCGCCTTGATGCCGTTGATCGTGAAGCGCGTCCCCTCTACCTTCGCCGCCTTGCCGAACCACGCGATGTTCTTGGCCGAGTGCGCCGTGGGCAGCGCGCTGATATCGAGCGTCATCGCCTCCCGCTCCCCGCGCACGAAGTTGTAGGTCTTGTTGTGCGCGGAGTAGATGTACTTCATGCTGGTGTGGCCGTAGCCCCACGATGACGACGCGCGAATCTCGTTGTATTGCGAGATCGTGTAGTGCGCGCCGCCCCCCATCTCGGCCCAGCAGTAGCCCATCTCGTTGCCGAACGCGTTGCCGGTTTCGCGCGCGTTGCGCAGGTTGCGGAAGTGCAGCGCGCCGCCCTGCGATTGCGTGTCGCTGAATTCGAAGTTGGTCACTCCACTGATGCCGAACGTGTTCACGCCATCGATGCCGTACTTGTTCCCCAGCGTGGCTCCGTTGCCGCGTCCGGCCACGATCCAGTGCTGCAGGTTGACCCGCCGGATGAACACGTCGCGCTCCTCTCCCTCGCCGTGACCCGCGCGCAATTCGGCCGGGACGCCCTGCCCGAAGCTCACGTCCTCGATCAGGAAGTTCACCTTGCGTGCGATCACGGTCAGGTCTTCGACAGCATAGGGAGCCTGCGCGAAAATCGCGGCCTGCGTGAATTCGTCGAGCGTCTTGGGTTCATCCACCGGCCACATCAGTACGCTCGCGTCGCGGCTCTCGCCGCGCAGCGTCGTGTGCGGCGGCAGCACCAGCGCCTTCGAGACGCGATAGATGCCCCACGGCAGGTAGACCACCCCTCCGCCGTTGCTGCGCGCCGCGGCGAGAGCGCTCTGCACGGCGGCGGTGTCATCCGTCACGTCGTCCCCCTTCGCGCCGAAATCCTTCTTCACGTCGAAGACCTTGGCCGGCCACGGCGTCGGCTTCTTGATCTCGATCGCGAGCGGTCCGCCCCACGCGCCCGCTCCGCCGAAACCGTTGCTGATCCAGAGTTCGTAAGCGCCCTCCATGAGTTCGGCTGGGAGTTTGGCAATCAGCGAGAAGCGTTCGGTCGTGGTCGGAGTGACCTCGATCCAGCGCGCACCGCCGGGCTTGCGCAGCGCGATGCGGGCTTTGCCGAGATCGCCCGGCAACAGGAAGTCCTTGCCCACAATCTGAACTTCCGCGCCGGCCGCCGCCTGATTCTCGGTCAGCCCCGGTTCCAGTCTGGTGGGTTGGAGAAACCAGAGTTCGGGACGGTTGAGGATGATGCTCCTCCCGCCCGGCAGTTGCGCGGCGAACACACCGGGTTTGAAATCGGCGGGCATAACGAACTTCACCGATTGGTCCGAGGGTTGCACCGTGGCCTCCGCACGGGCTGTGGCCGGTGCGCTGGGAACCGTCCCGTCGGGTAAGTTCGCCGAATCCGGCACGCGCCAGACGCGCACGCTCGTAGCGGCATCCAGCCCGCCGCCGTAGAGCAGCACCACGTTGCCGGGCGCGGTGCTGTCGGATTGC
>CAIRBY010000454.1 GCA_903876865.1 uncultured Acidobacteriia bacterium | reverse complement strand
ACGCCCGAAGAGTTGGCAGGCGGAATCGCCTGCCCTACCTTTGACTGCCGCTGACAAGTTCGCGATACATCTCCGCCTGCCGGCGCGCAATCGCATCCCAATCGTAATCGCGCTCCACCCGCGCCCGCGCCGCCTGCTCGATGCGGAACCGCTTTTCCGTATCCACCAGCAACTCTCCGATCGCCGCCGCCATCTCTTCCGCCGTCTGCACCAGCACGAAATCCTCGCCCGCTTTCAGGTCGAGCCCGTTCACACCCGCCGGGGTGCTGACCACCACCTTGCCCATCGCCATCGCTTCCAGCACCTTGATGTTCGTACCCGCCGATGCCACCAGCGGCGCCACCACCAGCGCCGCGCGCGTATATGCCGGACGCACGTCCGTGACGAAGCCCTCGAGTTCCACGCCCTCTTGCATCAACTCCGCCGCCACCGGAAACTGCTCGTGGCGCGCACCCGCGATGATGTGCAGTTGCACGCCGCTCAATCGCGGCCACACTTCGTTCAGGAAAAACTCCACCGCCATCACGTTCGGGCGATGCGCGAAACTGCCGATGAAGAGCACGCGCCGCGGATCGGGCGGGGTTTCGGATGGCCGGTAGCGCTCCAGGTCCACGCCGTTCGGCAGCGCGACCGCCTCCGTCCCCATCACCGTGCCGCGGTCCTGCTCGCTCATGGTCACTACACGGTCCACCCGGTGCCACGCCGCGAACTCGAATTCCCGCCACAGATCGAATTCGCGCCGCAGGTCGCCCCGCGCGTTCAACTCCAGCATCTGGCGGAACAGGTCGAACGTAATATCGTGCTCCACCAGCACGGTGCGCGCGGGTGCGCACGCGGCCGCGTATTGCGCCATCTGCGTGAATTCCAACTGCACCACGCCCGGTCGCCACTTGCGCAAGCTCTGTTCCAGCGCGGCGCGGAACGGCGCCGAATCGAACTCCTCCACCACTTCGGGACGCCCCGTGAACGGCAGTTCGTGGCTGCCCGCGCGCTGCACCAGCACCACCTCGGCACAGAGGGCGAGCATCTCCTGCGGCGGCGCGGCGGCCTGCTCGCAGAACGCCACCAGGATGAGATCAAATTCCTGCGCGGCCCTGCGCATCAAGTTGTAGATGCGGACCGCGCCGCCGTGAGAGAGCGGGAAGGGCAGATACGGACTCGCAATCAGGATGCGCGGTTTGCCGGAAGCCTGCCGCCCCGGGAAAACGCTCACCGTGCCGTCCGTCAACGCCAGAAACTTCTCCTCGGCGTAGCTCACGGTTGCACGCAGCCGCCCGCTTCGCGCAATTGCCGCCGCGGCATCGAGCGGCCCCTTGCGCCGCATCAGGCGCTGCAACGCCTGCGTCCACAGGCGCCCAAAGGTGCTTCGGTCATACACCGCGCGCGCCAGGAACCGGAGGTAATTGAGTTCGAGAATGCGCCCCAGTTCCTCTTCCGTGTAGTAACGCGACGTGGTGGCGCGATGCCGGTGTTCCACGATTGCGCCGGCCACGTAGACGGACGGCCACCCGCGCTGCCACGCGCGATAGCCCAGGTCCAGATCCTCCACGTAGGCCGGTGCATAAACCTCGTCCATGTTGCCGAGCGCGGCCAGTTTCGCCGTGTCATAGAGCGAGCAGCCGCCGCTGCCATAGAGCACGTAGCTCTGGTCCTCGCCCGGGAGCGGCACGTCGCAGCGCACCGGGAAGTCCTCGGGGTCCTGCTGCGCCATCACGGTCTTGCCGGTCTCTTCACGCCGCACTCCGGCCGGAAAGCGAATCTGCGCCGTGCTGCTGAACAAGTCGGGAATCTCCGTGAACGGTCGCCGCAGCGCGGCGAAGAAGCCCGGCTCAATCAGCATGTCGTTATTCAGCAGGCAGACGTGGCCATGCCGCGCGCGCTCGATGCCGCGGTTCACTGCCGCGGCGAAAGAGAGCGGGGCGGGGGAGTGCACCACTTCAATCGCGGGATGCTCCGCCGCGAGCCACGCCGCGCTCCCGTCGTCCGAGCCGTTATCCACCACCACTACCTGTTCCGGACGCTCGGCCAGAATCGAGGACAGTTGCGCGGCCAGCAGTTCCTTCCCGTTGCGCGAAGGTATCACCACGGTGACGCCGGCTCGCAACTCACCCGTTGACCGTGCAATCACGGCATCCTGGGAAGGCCGCAGCCACCCGGCCACCTGCGCCGCGGCGTACTGCCGCAGTCTCGCCCACTCCGCTCCGCGCGCCCACCGCACCGCCGCCCGCAGCGCATTCTTCGCGCGCCAGAGCAGATGCCGGAGAATCGCCGGAACCGAGCCGGGACGCAGCATGAAGTGATTCAGATTCTCGTTGAACGCCAGAAACCCGCGCGGCGAAAGCACCAGTGCCAGCAGTCGCATGCGCCGGAACGGCACATCCGGCACCAGCATGACGCCCGCCAGTCGGATGCGGTGCCCTGCCAGTTCTTCGCGGCACGCCCGCAGGTTCCACTCGAAGCTGCGTTGGATGCGGTATCGCAGCCACTTTAGATTGGAGTCTTCGGGCGGAAAATCGCTCACCACCCACAGCGGCAGTTCCGGATAGATCGCCTTCATGCGCGCGATCAGTTCCCGGTTCAATTCCTCGGTACCGGAGGCAAACGCGAGCTTGATCTGCGGCTTCATTTTTTGATCGGAATGCGTTTTGATCGGAATGCGAGTTCGTGACGCGAAGCTCAGACCAGCAATCGCCGGTGTACCAGTGCGCCGCCCGCCAGATGCGTCTCCCACACTTCCAGCGCCTGGCTCGCAAAGGCCGCCGAAACCGGGTTCACATACGGCAGCCATTCCGCGCCCCTGCGCCCGAACCAGTATCCCCCATCGATGCGCGGATCGGCATCGGTCACCTGAAATCCAGCCAGTTGTGCCGCTTCGTGGGTGGCCGCTTCCACATCGAGCGGCACCGCCCCGAGCGACGCGGCATACACGCGCACTCGCAGCAACTGCGCGTACACATCCGACCGCGCGAATTCCGGCGCGATGTCCCGCAGATGAAACGCGGCCATTCCGATTCCTTCACCCAGCGCCGCCGCGCAGCGCGGGTCCGCGGCGCGCGGCAACAGGCCTTCCAGAAAGTAGCTGAACGCGTGCAACCGGTCCATCACCTTCGCGCGTTCGGGGTGTCCCGGCAGGAACTCCGCGTAGCTCCGCAAACTGGCTTCGAGCACCCGTTCATACGGCTCCACGAATCGCGTCTCGCCGGTCGCCTCATAGAGATCCCACCACGCCATCGCGGATTTCAACTGGTAGCAGGTCGAACTGCGCGACCAGCGCAGCGGGTCGCGCTCCAGCGCCGCCTTCGCGGGCAGCGTCAGGATGGGGTAGAAGCTGCCATCGCCGCTCGCAAAATCGCGCGCCATCGAATTGCCCGTGCCCACGGCCACATCCAGGTACTCCTCTTCGCCCGTGGCCTTCCACAATGCCAGCAGGCCGCGCACGATGATCCCGCAATCGAAGAAATAACTGAAGGCGGATGGCTCAATCTCAAAGGGCATGCTGCCCGCCGCCGCATCCCAGGCGCACCGCGTCAGAAAGTTGCCGCCGGCCCGCGCCCGGTCCAGATAGCGCGAATCTCCCGTCAGCGAATGCAGATAGACCAGGGCGCTGATCGCATAGCCCGTGATCTCCGTGGAGGCCGCCAGATTGCTCTGCGAATCCGTCAGATAGTAGCGGGCCACGCCGCCGTTCGATTGTTGGATGCCGGAGCGCAGGAACCATTCTCCGGTACGCGAAAGCTGTGGGGACAAGAGGCTAGTTTAACATCCAGATGCCCGCCGCCAGGGTGTGAGTGGATCGGTGCCGCTCAGGCGGTTGCCCGCCGTGGCCCTATTCGCCTTCGCGGCGGCGACGGACTAGCCAGGGTTCAATCGCGCCGGGATTTTCCAGAATTTCCGATTCCAGTTCGTGGAACTGCGAGTCCAACAGTACGTGCTCAATCTCGGCTCCCAGCGTTTCGTCGCCGGTCTCCGCGCGTTTCTGCTCAATCAACGCCAGAATCGCTTCGGCGAGCTTCATTCGGTCTGCTGTGTTACTCATAAGCTCCACCTTTCATTCATATAGACGATCCCTGCGCCTGGAAGTTGCAGAAATTCGCGCTGCGAAAGTCGCGTTCCTTCGCGCCGCTATAATCGAGTCAATGAAGCTGTTGCGTACGATTCCATTCTTCCTGCTTGCCGCGGTCGCATTCGCCCAATCCCGGGATGCCGCCTTCCGCCAATTGGCGGACAAGTTTTTCGCCGAGGCCTATTTCCGCTTTGACCCGGTCTCCGGCACCTCCGCCGGGTTCCATCAGTACGACTCGCAACTCGCCTCACTCTCCCGCGCCGAAATCGAGTCCCAGGTCGCCGCGTGCAGGAAGTACGAAGCCGCGGTTGCGAACTTCTCTCCGCAAGGCCTCTCGCCCGACACGCTCAACGATCGCGACCTGCTGTTGGCCCAGATCCGCGGCCAGTTGCTGACTCTCGAAGTGATCCGCCCTTGGGAAAAGAATCCCGATGTCTATTCGTCCGGGATCTCGAACGCGGCCTTCTCCATCATGAGCCGCACCTTTGCGCCGCCCGCCGTGCGCTTGAAGAGTCTGATCGCCCGCGAGAAGCTCATGCCCCGGGTCTTTCAATCCGCGCGCGAGAATCTGAAGAATCCCCCCAGGGTCTACACCGAAATCGCCATCGACCAGCTGCCCGGCATCGTCAGCTTCTTTCAGAGTGACGTCCCCGCCGCCTTCAAAGACGTGCCCGCGGGCGCGCTTCAGAATGAATTCCGCAAGTCGAACCAGGCCGTGATTGACTCCCTGAACGCCTACCTGACCTTCCTCAAGCAGGATCTTCTGCCGAAGTCGCAGGGCGAATTCCGCATCGGCGCGGAGACCTACCGCAAGAAATTGCTCTACGACGAAATGGTGGATATCCCCCTCGACCGCCTGCTCCAGATCGGCTACGCCGACCTGCGCCGCAATCAGCTCGAGTTCCAGCGCGTGGCGGCTCTGGTGGATAAATCCCGCACCGCGCAGCAGATCCTCGATGAGACTCTGCTCGATCATCCCAGCGCCGAACAACTGCTCCCCAGTTTTCGCGGCGTCCTGAGCGGCCTGCGCGAGTTCATCGAAACGCACCAGATCGCCACCATTCCCAGCAAGGTCCCGCCGATTGTCGAAGAAACGCCGCCCTTCATGCGCGCCCTCACCACCGCTTCCATGGATACTCCCGGCCCCTTCGAGACCGTCGCGAAGGAAGCGTATTTCAACGTGACCCTGCCGGAAAAAGACTGGGCGGCGAAACAGACGGAAGAGTATCTGCAAGGCTTCAACCGCGGCACCATCCTTTCCACCGCCGTGCACGAGGCCTTTCCCGGGCACTACGTCCAGTTCCTGTGGATCGCCCGCGCCTCCAGCAAGGTGCGCAAGTTGCTCGGCTGCGGTTCCAACGCCGAAGGCTGGGCGCACTACACCGAACAGATGATGCTCGATGAGGGCTACGGCAACGGCGATCTCAAACTCCGGCTCGGGCAGTTGCAGGATGCGCTGCTGCGCAATGCCCGCTTCGTGGCCGGAATCCAGATGCACACCGGGAACATGACCGTCGCGGAGGCCACCGAATTCTTCGTCAAAGAAGGCTATCAGGTGCGCCCCGTGGCGGAGAAAGAGGCGAAGCGTGGCACCAGCGATCCTACCTATCTGGTCTACACGCTGGGCAAGCTGGAGATTCAGAAGTTACGCGAGGATTACAAGCAGATGAAGGGCGCGGCTTACACGCTACAGGGCTTCCACGATGCCTTCCTGCAGCAGGGCTTCCCTCCGGTCAGGATCGTGCGCCGGGCGCTCTTAGGGAACGATTCGCCGGTCCTCTAGGCAACCAGCGCGGTGGCGCCGAAGGCCAGCAGGATGCCGATTGCCGCGCCCACGATCACGTCGCTGACGAAGTGCATCCCCAGCAGAATGCGCGAGGCGGCGATGCTGACGGCGCAGAACAACAGGCCTACCGTCAACTCTGGATAAAAGTGGCTGAGCGAAAGCGCCACCGCGAAGGCGGTGATCGTGTGCCCGCTCGGAAACGAAAACTGATCCGGAGGCAGCAGCGTGGCCCAGCAATGCGGCTCGAACGCGCACGGGCGCTTTCGTCCCGTCGCCTTCTTCACGTAAAGGAAAATCGCGATGCCGGTTGCTGCCGCCAGTGCCGCGGCGCCCACCGCCAGGAAGCGTTCGGCTCCCCCGAACAGCATCACCATCAGGCCCATCCCGTACCAGAGCCAGCCGTCGCCGCCGCGCGTGGCGCAGAGCGCCCACAGGCGGATCCAGCGCGGCGCGGGCCAGCGGTTCACGCGCCGCATGAACTTGTGGTCGCGATGGGAAATGTAGTTCAGCATCGCATGGGGAAGCGTCATAGTGTTACCTCCGCCACTTGTGCGGTGCTGTGGCCCGGGGCGTGGATCCCCAGGGAGCGGGAGCGCAGGTAACGCGCCATCCACCACCTTGAGAATAGGCTCTCCCGCACGTGGTTTTCCAGCAAAATGAAGGGCACCAGCCAGCCCAGGGCCGCAATCGGTAGTGTGGCGGGGGTTTTCCCGCACCATTTCCCGGCCGATTGTGAAAACGTCGCGCGTCAACTTGAAATAGCTGCCCGTCTCGCCCCGCACCCTGCCTTGCCCGCGCCGCAAACCTTGCAGATACTCCTGCCGCGTCCTCGCGCCTGGCACCACCGTCCATGCGCATCCCACGCTCGCCATTGCGTGCGCATCGCTGCCGCCCACTTCAGCCCGCGCGTTCAGGTCCGCCAGCGCCGCCGCGTTGGCGTTGGCGCCTGCCAGCATGTGGCCGTTGCGGGTT
>CAIRBY010000453.1 GCA_903876865.1 uncultured Acidobacteriia bacterium | reverse complement strand
CAGGTCCAGATCCCCGATCTGGCCGGTGGCGATTTCGAGCACCTCACCATCACCGCCCAACTTGCCGTGATGGAACGTGCCGCCGGCGCCGGACCGGTCTCCTTGGTCGGCAGCAGCATGGGCGGCTACCTCGCCGCCCTCTACGCCGCGCGCCACCCTGAAGTCCAACGCCTGGTATTACTTGCACCCGCGTTTCGCTTCGCCTACAACTTCGCCAAAACGATCGGCCCCGAAGCCGTCGCCGCCTGGAAACTGGCTCCGTCCGAGGTCTTTCATTACGGCGATGGTCGTACTCGCCTGCTCTCCTACCAACTCCTCGAAGATGGCCAAGCCTACGAAGACTTCCCCGATTTCTCCCAGCCCGCCCTCATCTTTCACGGCCGCCACGACGACGTGGTCCCCGCCGCCTATTCCGAGGAATTCGCCGCATCCCACCCCAACGCGCACCTCGAAGTCCTCGATTCCGGCCATGACCTGCTCAACATGCTCGACTACATGGCCCCGCGCGTCTGCGACTTCCTCACCGCGCCCTGACCCCTACTTCGGCTTCGGCGCAAACGCAATCGCCGTCACCGGATGCAACTCCCACAGCGTCGCCGCCTTCATGCCCTTCTTCCCGCGCGGCTGATCCCCCACGTGGGAATCGTCGAAGAACAGCGCTCCCGTGACCGTCACGTAAACCGGGTGCTGCATCACGCTACCCGCCACCGAGGGATTCTTCCCCGCCAGCATCTTGTTGAGAATCAGATCGCGCACCGCCTGCACCTGCGGACGCAGCGCAGCGGCTGCCGTGAACTTCGGGTCGGGACTCGGCACCTCCACAATCAGGCACGAATCCCCCGATTCGGCGGTCGCGCTGATCTGGACGTGAAAGTCCCCGTCGCTCTCGCCGCCCACCAGATGCAGCCAGCCCGTGGTCGTGATCAGCGTGCCTTCCGCCCACTTCTGTCCCGCCTGAGCCGGAATTCGCTCGGTGTCATAGCGCTTGTCGTTGTGCTTGACCCCTTCCGCGTCTTTCAACGCCAGCAGTTCGGCCAGCGGCACCACGATCGCCTTCTTCGCGCCCTCGGGAAGGCTGGTCTTGACCGCCCAGCGCTCCACCCCCTGTGAATACGCTGGACAGGCGCAACCCACCGCCACCGCCAGCCACAACACGATCCGGAACCTGCGCATCGGCACCTCCTCGCACGCATGCTTCCGGCAATAGTGCGCCGGGATGCCGCTGCCTGTCAAGTTCCGTTTTGATACCGGGGAGTTCTCCCTGTAAACGCCCTAAAGCCCGTGCTCCGTGCCGCAGACCGAGACCGAAATGCCCATTTCGCGGAACATCGCAGCCTTCGTAGCCAGCGCCAGATTCGCCGACTCCGCATCCGGAGCGTACGCCACCTGCACGTGATTAGACTTGTGGCGCGCCATCAACTGATCGCGGCTCACCCCGTACAGCACGGCGTGCATGATCGGCCATTGCGGCGTCGTAATCTGCCAGCGCCGTTCCGTCTCCGCCTGCGGCATTTCGATCGCGCGCGCGCGGCCGATATCCGCATGCAGCTTGCCATGCGCCACGAAGATGCGGCTCCAGACAATCTCGCCCGGCTTGCTCACACCCTTCAGGCTGCCTCCGCCCAGGCGGAAGTACATCGCCGGCTGCCGTTCGCTCACAGACCCCGCGTACCCGCCCGTCAAGTGCTCCGGCGGCACCGCGCCCGAAATCTCGAAGACCCACACGAACTCTTCGCGCCCGTTCACCATGTAGGGCTCGCCGTAGCGCACATCGTGCAGCGTATTCTCCGGCGCCAGCCCGAGCGCCTTCCAGATCCGGTTCGTCACCAGCGAATCCAGCCCCGCGCACTCGTCCACTTCGTTGAAGTGCGGCAGCGCGTTGCCTTCGTACAGCACGCGCCCGTTGTTGCGCGCCTTCACCGGCGGACGATCCACGTTATTCAGCAGCCCTTCCGCCAGGTCCGACGCCGGCGCCAGATCCTTCAGCCCTTGCTGATACTGAATCCCGATCGTGTCGCAGCCGAAATCGTCGGCGATGCGCAGCGCCGCGATGTACATCTTGCACTGCCCCAGCACCTGCTCGTCCGTCAGGTCCGTCTCCGGGTTCGGTCCGGTCACGAACTTCATGCCCTTCGCGTCGAGCCAGTGGCGCACCGCCAGGCCTTCGCCATCGCTCACCTGCTGCATCTCCGCGAACAGCGCGGATTGGCTCAGCCGCTCCTTGAAGACGCCGGTCGCATGCAGCAGCTCATCCGGAATGATGGCGTTGTACATGCCCATGCAGCCTTCGTCGAAGATGCCCATGATGGCCTTGTCGCGGTGCAGATCCGCCGCCATCTTCGTGCCCAGTTCCTCCGCCTGTACCGGCAGTTTGAACTCGCTCAGCGAATGGACGTGGCCCAGGTCGTGCACCACCGTCGCCCCGGTCAGCCACTTGCGCAGCCCCGCCAGGAAGAACTCATCCGCGAAATCCTCGCTCCACAACGTGCTGAACTTCACGCCCGACTTCGTCAGCGACGCGTTCAGATTCAGAGATCGGAAGAGCGTCGTGTAGGGAAAGAGT
>CAIRBY010000452.1 GCA_903876865.1 uncultured Acidobacteriia bacterium | reverse complement strand
TCGGTGGATTTCGACACGATGCCGATGTGGCTGCCCGATAGCAAGCACCTGGTGTTCGCGCGGCGGCCTGGCCTACCGTTCGGGCTGCAGGCGCAGCAGGGCATGGGCGGAATCGGCCTGCCGAACGGACCGGCCTTGCAGCCGGCCGCGACCGCGGCGGCGGCACCCGGTGGACGTGGTACGGGACGCGGCGCGCAGGGCGCTCCGGGCACGGGCGCTCCGGCGCCCACCGGCGGACGGCGCGGTCAGGGCACTGCTGCCCCCGCGGCAGCCACGGCGCAGGGCACTCCGGCCGCGCCCGCGCCCGCCGTGGTGAACAACTCCCCGGGCCTGATGCGCGCCACATTCAAGGGCGGCTACACGCTCTCTTTCTACAAGGCGGATGTCGCCACCGGTGAAGCGGTGGAGACTTGGCACAACCAGCCCAACGATACCCTGGCGGCGAGCATCGCCAATGCCCGCCTCGCGGGTGAATACGTCATCTTCCCGTTCGGCGTGGGCGGCGGGCGCGGCGGAGGCGGCCGCGGCACTGGCGCCCCCGCCGCTCCGGCAGAGACTCCGGCCGCTCCGGTGGACGAGTGGGAACGCTATTACTCGCTGAAGGTGATGGATGCGGCGGCGCGCCCCGTGCTACTGACCACCACCGACGGGCTGATCGAGAATCAGACTTCGATCGCAGTCTCGGCCGATGGCAAGACCTTCTACTACTGCACCAACGCCAAGGATATCGAGCGCCGCCACATCTGGTCGGTGCCGGCCGGCGGCGGCACACCGGTGCAGATCACGGCGCCCGAGGGCATCGAGACAAGTCCGGCTCCGCTCGCGTCGGGCAAGTATCTGGCGACGCTGAGCGCGAGTTGGAACATGCCGCAATCGCTGGGCATTTGGAAGATGGGTGCGGAGGGCGCGGCCGCCACGCAGAAGATCGTCTTCCCAACCTCGCGTCCGGGCTTCCCGATGGAAGCGCACGTGAAGCCGGAGATCGTGCTCACCAAAGCCGCCGACGGGCTGGAGATCCACAACCAGGTCTTCGTGCCGAAGGATATGAAGCCGGGCGAGAAGCGCCCCGCCATCGTTTTCGTGCACGGCGGACCGCAGCGGCAGATGATGCCGGGCTACCACTACATGCAGTTCTACCACTGGGCGTATGGTATCAATCAGTGGTTGGCCAACCAGGGCTACATCGTGATGTCGATCAACTACCGCAGCGGCATCGGCTACGGCCGCTCGTTCCGCACGGCGGCCAGTACGGGAGCCGCCGGCAACAGCGAGTATCAGGACGTGGTGGCGGGCGCCAAGTATCTGGAGACCAGGGCCGATGTGGATTCCGCGCGGATCGGGATCTGGGGGCTCTCCTACGGCGGCGTGCTCACGTCGCAGGCACTGGCGCGCAACTCCGACATCTTCAAGATGGGGATCGACCTGGCGGGCGTGCACCTGTGGGGTAGTTCGCTCGACCCCGCGTCGGTCTCCTACAAATCCTCCACGATCGGCGCGATCGATGGCTGGAAATCGCCGGTGCTGCTGATCCAGGGCGACGACGACCGCAACGTGGCGTTCCAGCAGATGACCGGACTGATTCAACTGCTGCGGCAGCGCGATGTCTACTACGAACTCATCGTCTTCCCGGATGACGTGCACGAATCGCTGCTGCACAGCCGCTGGATCTATACGCTCGGCCGCATGGAGACGTTCGTCCACAAGTATCTGGGCGAGGCGCCCGCGAGCGGCAGCAAATAGTCGCGCGGGGTTGGACGCAACAAGGCGCAGCCGCACGGTGCGCGGATCGGCTACTGTATCTGGATAGGAACAGCGGCGAAAGGGCGCATCGGGCGGAATGCGATCGAATATGCAATGGGCAGCGGCGGCAGGCAGCGCCGCAATGACGCGATTGACCACGCGACGTTCCCTGCTGAGCGGCGTGGCCGCCACGGCGATGGCGCGCGCGCAATCAAGGGCGCCTGCGCGTGGCAGGCCGAACTTCCTCTTCATCCTGGCGGACGATCATGCCGGGTATGTGCTCGGCTGCGATGGCAACCGGCTGGCGACCACTCCGAACCTGGACCGGCTGGCCGGCGAAGGCACGCGCTTCCGCGCCCATCACTGTAACTCCCCGGTCTGTACTCCGTCGCGCCAGTCTTTCCTGACCGGCCAACTGCCGCATGCGGCGGGAGTGACACTGCTGGGCACGAAGCTCGCCGCGGACAAACCCACGCTCGCCAAACAGTTCCAGAAGGCGGGCTACCAGACCGCGGTCTTCGGCAAGATGCACTTCAACCGCCCCGCCGAGCCCGGACTGCACGGCTTCGACGTGATGCTGACCGAGGGCGAGATCACCAAGGCGTGGAATGCGGAAGTGAAGCCGCGGCCGGTCCCGGCGGAGATCCGCACCAAG
>CAIRBY010000451.1 GCA_903876865.1 uncultured Acidobacteriia bacterium | reverse complement strand
GGCGGAGTTCGCGCGAAAGATCACGCCGATTCTGCACAGCGAGGACACTGACGGCTTGCGGCAGAGCAGCCCGCTCGTACGACAACTGGGCTGATGCGCTGAGGGCCGCCGCTTAGGCGCGGACCGTCATCGCCTCCGCATCCCACTGGCACATCCGCTTCTCGAAATAACTGGTGTTGGCGAGCAGCGCGGGTCCGGCGGCGCGGAAGCCGAAGACGGCATCCTCAACCGGGCGCTTGCGGCTGCGAACGGCATCGTAGAAGACACGGTGATGCTCGAGGTGAGCGTCGTAGCCCTTCGGGGGCGCGAAACTCACGGACTCCACTTTAGCGGCGGGCTGGGCGGCCTGCGGATACTTCTCGCGGTACTGGCGGAGGAACTCCTCCTGCGTGGACTTGGGGAAGGTGCCGATGCTATAGCCCGGCTCACGCTCCGGCGGGGCCTTCTCCAGAAGGAGCGAACTCATGCTGGTGGTGATGACTCCGTCCGTCCCCATGAAGCGGAAGCCGAAGCGCTCCTCGGGAACACCGCTCTTGAGGTTCACGCGCAGGGACATGGTGAAGGCGGGATGGGTCGGCTGCCTGGCGTAATCGAGCATGGCGAACATCACGTCGGGCACGTCGCGGCCATCCTCCCAGAAGCGGAGTCCGCCGGTGGCGAGAATGCGCTCGGGGCCAATCGACCCGGTGACCTGATGCAAGCCGCTGAGCAGGTGCACGAAGAGATCGCCGGCCACGCCGGTGCCGTAGTCCTGATAATTGCGCCAGCGGAAGAGGCGGATCGCCTCGAAGGGACGCTTGGGGGCACGGCCGAGAAAGCGGTCCCAATCGACGGTGGAGGGAGAGGCATCGGGCGGGATGGAGTATTGCCATGCGCCCAGGGCCGTGTTGCGATCGAGCCACGCCTCCACCATGGTGAGGCGGCCGATCGCGCCGGATTGTACAAGGTCGCGGGCCTTCTGATAGACGGCCGAGGTGACATACTGACTGCCGACCTGGAAGATGCGGCCTGTGTTTTCCTGCGCCGCGATCACGGCTTTGCCATCGGCGATCGATTGCACCATCGGCTTCTCGCAGTAGACGTCCTTGCCGGATTCCATGGCGGCGATGGAGAGCGCGGCGTGCCAGTGATCGGGCGTGGCGATGATCACCGCGTCGATATCTTTGCGGACGAGCACCTCGCGATAATCGCGCGTGGTGAAGACACGATCCCCGTAGAGTTCGCGGGCACGGGCGAGACGGCCGTCATAAATATCGGAGATCGCGACGAGTTCGACGCCCGGGAGGGAGGTGGCGTACTTTGTATCACCCATGCCCATTCCGCCGAAGCCGATGGTCGCGATGCGGATGCGGTTGGCGGGCAGAACCACCTGCTCGGCGGCAGCAATTCCGGCCGCGGTCAGCAGGGTGGGGCCGATCTGGAAGAACTCTCTTCTGGTGGACATAGCACGCCCATTCTATCGCCCCGCTCGCCCGTTGGGAGCAGGGCCGGAGATAAGGGCGGAGATAGGGGCGGAGATGGGCGCGCAGTTCAGGCCATCGCGGTCAGGATTTCTTCGATCACGCCTTTGACGAGAGCGATCTTGTAGCCGTTGCGGGCGAGCGGGGAGGCGCCTTTGACGGCTGCCTCGGCGGCTACGGTGATGGCCGCGGCATCCAGGGGCTTACCGAGGATCGCCTTCTCCGCGGCTTCCGAGCGCCAGGGCGCGGGCGCGACTCCGCTGAGAACGATGCGGGCGCCGCTCACCTTGCGGGCGGCCAGCGTCACGACGATGGCCGCGCCGGTGACGGCGAAATCGAACGCGCCGCGCTCGCGCACCTTGCGGTAGACCGACTTCGATCCGGCGGGCGCAGGGCCGAGCAGAATCTCCGTGACCACTTCGCCGGGGGCGAGGACGGTCTCTTTCAGGAAGTCATCCTTCGGCAGCACATAGAACGACGCGAGCGGGATGGTGCGCGGCCCTTTGGGGCCGGCGATGGTGACCTTGGCATCCAACGCCACGAGCGCGGGCGCAGTATCGGACGGATGGACCATGAAGCAGGGGTCACCGCCGAAGATGGCGTGATACTCGTTCTCGCCATCCATGGCGGAGCAGAGGTCGCCGCCTCTGCGGAAGCAGGGGAAATTGCCGCGGAAATACCAGCAGCGGGGCCGCTGGCAGAGGTTGCCGCCGAGCGTGCCCTGATTGCGGAGTTGCGGACTCGCGGCCGATGCCGCCGCTTGCGCGAGCACCGGATAGTCCGCAAGGAGTTTCTTGTTCTCCGCGATTTCCGTGAGGGTGGTTAAGGCTCCGATGCGCAGACCGCCGCCGGGCCGCGCCGAGATGCCTTTTATTTCCTTGAGGCCGTTCAGGCTCACCACAGTGCTGGCGGTGAAGACCTCGTCGCGCAGGCAGCCCAATAGGTCTGTGCCGCCCGCGAGGATGTGCGCGTCCGGACGTGCCGACGCGGTGACTGCTTCCTGCAGTGTGGCCGCGCGTTTGTATGAGAATTTATGCAGCATGGCTCAGCCCTTTTTCCTTTCCGCCAGTAGAGCGACGATCTTCGAAGGCGTCATGGGCGCCGAGGTGGCGCGCACGCCGGTGGCGTGATAAAACGCGTTGGCGATGGCGGTGGCCGCGGGGATCATGGCCGGCTCTCCGACGCCTTTGGTGCTGGTGGTATCGCATTCGTGATCGTGCGGATCGATGGGCAACACGGTCAGGTCCGCGGGAACGTCCTTCGCCGTCGGAACTTTGTAATCGTGGAAGTTGGCGTTGGCCATCCTGCCGGTGGCGCTATCCATCACGCGCTGTTCGGTGAGGCCGAGGCCGATGCCCATGGTGAGGCCGCCAATGACCTGATTGCTGAAGGTGAGGAGGTTCATGACGCGTCCGCTATCGTGGGCCGCGAGCATGCGCAGGACACGAATTTCGCCGGTGCGCGTATTGACTTCGACTTCGGCGAAGTGCGCGACGAAGGGCTTGATCGCTTTATCGGCGGGATTGGGTCCGCGATTGCCGATGCCCACCACGACTTGCTGCGTGCGCAGCGCGGTCAATTCGGCGACGGTTACTTTCGGCGAGCCACCGGGGCCGGTGATCACGCCATTCGCGAAGGTCAGTTGGGTGACCGGCGTCTTCAACTGCTCGGCGGCCATGGTGAGGAGTTTCGCCTTCACGTCCAAGGCCGCGGCGCGGACTGCGGGCGAATCCACCATCACGGTCTTGCTGCCGCCGCTTGGTCCCGTGAATTGGGTGGTGGCGGTATCGGCGTGCTCGATCTGGATGCGCTCCAGCGGCACACCCAACTCTTCGGAGACCACCATCGCCATGACGGTCTTGGTGCCGGTGCCGAGATCTGCCGCGCCCATATTGAGGTTGACGCTGCCATCGGGATAGAGGCGGACGATCGCGGTAGAGGGCGGACGTCCCGCCGAACCCCACATGCCGGCGGCCATGCCGACACCGCGCACGATCGGACCCGCGGCTTTCGCCTTCTGCCTGGCCTGTGCCCAGCCGAAGGCTTTGGCGCCCTCGGTGAGACACTGTGGCAAGCCGTTCGAGGTGTACGGTTTGTTCTGCTCGATCTGGGATAACAGGGAGACGTTTT
>CAIRBY010000450.1 GCA_903876865.1 uncultured Acidobacteriia bacterium | reverse complement strand
CCGAATACGTGGGTGGAGATCGACGGCTCCAACCTCGCGCCCGCCGGCGATTCACGTTCCTGGAAGGGCTCTGATTTCGTGAACGGGCAACTGCCGGTAATACTGGACGGTGTCAGCGTCACGGTCAATGAGAAGGCTGCGTATGTATCCTACATCAGCCCGACGCAGATCAATATACTAACCTCGTCTGACACCATCTCCGGACCTGTGACGGTGCGGGTCACGGTCAACGGAGCGGTCAGCGCGGTGTTCACGGCGCAGGCCCAGGCGCAGACGATCTCGCCCTCTTTCTTCACCTTCAGCGGCGTACCCTACATCGCCGCGACCCATGCCGATGGAAGTTATCTCGGCCCAGCGACGCTCTATCCGGGCGCGACCACGCCCGCAAAACCAGGGGAGACGATTGTCCTCTACGCGAACGGCTTTGGCGCGGTATCGCCTGCGGTAGCCGCGGGATCGCCGGTGCAATCCGGCACGCTGGCGAAGGCTCCTGTGATCCAGATCGGCGGGACGGCGGTGACGGTGAAGTTTGCCGGCTTGATCTCACCGGGACTCTTTCAATTCAACGTGGTGGTGCCGGCCAATGCGCCGGATGGAGATCTGCCCGTCACCGCCGCGTATGGCGGAGCGTCCACGCAGGCGGGGACGCTGCTCACGATTCAACATTGAGGCCCATGCACATGAAACGAGGAACGCTTCGAACGGCGCTGCTGCTCGGCTGCAGCGCGGTTGCGGCCGCGCAGGTGACGTTTCCCTCATTGAACTCTTCCCCCTGGCTCGGGCAAGAACTGCTGGGCCGGGTGGAGAGCAACTCGGTCACGATCAACGTGGTGACGGATCAGGCGATGCAGGTGTACTTCGAGTACGGAACCGCGTCCGGCGCCTACACCTCAAAGACCGCGACGCAGACGGCGACGCCAGGCACTCCGCTAGAGGCGACGTTGACCAACCTCTCGGCGAATACGCGTTACTACTACCGCATGCAATATGCCGCGGGGTCCGCTTCCGGGTTCACGGCGCGCGCGGAGCACAACTTCATGACACAGCGTCCGCGCGGCACTCCCTTTACATTTGTGCTGCAGGCCGATCCGCATCTGGACAACAACTCGTCTTCCGACGTCTACAAGCTGACGCTCGCCAATGAACTGGCCGACAAGCCCGATTTCCTGATCGACCTCGGCGATACCATGTTGACCGACAAACTGAACGCGCAGGGTATTCCGGGCGGCGGCGGTTCGACCCCGACGGCGGCAGGCGTGCTGACGCGCACGCAGATGCATCGCTCGTATTACGACCTGACCACACATTCGGTGCCGCTCTTCCTCGCCTTGGGCAATCACGAAGGAGAGTGGGGCTCGAACCTCACCGGGACGCCGAACAACTTCGCCATCTGGGACGCGCAGGATCGCACCGGATACTTTCCCGGTCCGGCGCCGGACAATTTTTTCACGGGCGATACGCAGTTCTACGACCTCAACGGCAACGCCTGCGTGCCGGGCCAATCGTTAGCTTGCGGATTGGGCCAGCGGCGCAGTTATTACTCGTGGGAGTGGGGCGATGCGCTCTTCATCGTGCTCGACCCGTTTTGGAACCAGACCTCGGATGCGGCGAGTACACAGGCGGGGAACGGACAGGACTGCTGCCAGAAGGGCGCGGGCTACTGGTCCCTGACCTTGGGAACGGAGCAATACAACTGGCTGAAACAGACGCTGGAAAAGAGCACGGCGACGTACAAGTTCGTCTTCTCTCACAACCTGGTGGG